>JAITAR010000038.1 GCA_031284025.1 Rickettsiales bacterium
GTTAACATAAGTGATGGCAGCCAACCGGTGGGAAATGGCATAGGTCCAGCACTGGAAGCCAGAGATATAGTAGAAGTGCTCAAAAATGAAAAGGGCGCTCCCCAGGATTTGAGAGAAAAAGTGTTACATCTGGCTGGCATAGTGCTGGAATTCGACTCAAAGGTCGCTAGAGATGAAGGGAGAAAAATCGCCGAAGAAATACTAAACAGTGGTAGAGCCTGGGAAAGATTTAAAAAGATATGTGAGGCACAGAACGGTGGAAAAATGAAGGAAATTCCAACGGCCAAATTTACCTATGATGTGCTTTCTAAGACGAGTGGTACGGTTGATTCCTTTGACAACTACAAGCTCTCACAGCTGGCAAGACTAGCAGGTTGTCCTTCTCAATGGGCTGCAGGTGTGTATTTGCATAAACATCTGGGTGACAGGGTTAAAGTTGATGAAAAATTATACACCATACACAGCAACTCGTCTGGTGAACTAGAAATGGCAAAAAAACTAGCAGAGGAAAATGAAATTGTTGAGATAAAGTGAACAGAAGAAAACTTGTTGGATTCCACTGATACTATTGTGGAGCATGATAGCATAAGATGTTAGCTGTTAGATGGGTAGTATGATGTCTATTGAATATTACTTATATTAGTTTATTCTGTGGGCAATTACTATTTATCAAATCTGCTATGTTTAGAGGTATAGAAAATTGCAAGGTTAAGGGAAAAGTGGTTTTCCTGAGGGTTGATCTAAATGTACCAACGAAGGGTACTGAGATTCTGGATGATACTAGAATCAGAGTTGCTATGCCAACGATAGAATATCTGGTGAGTCATGGGGCTAAGGCCGTTGTGGCTAGCCACTTTGGTAGCCCCAAGGGGGAGGGTTTTAATGGAGATTTTTCAATAAAGATTGTTTTGGAGAAACTGCAGTCATATATTCCGAAGATAAGAATTCACTACTCGAGGGAATGTATAGGTAGTGAGCCAAAAAGAATAATCAGAGACGCTAGGTTTGGTGAGATCATTCTACTGGAAAATCTGAGGTTTTACAAGGGTGAAGAAAGTAATGATGAGAAATTTGCTAAGGAACTGGCCAGTTTAGCCGACATGTATGTTAACGATGCCTTTTCCACCTCCCATAGAGAGCATGCTTCCATGGTGGGAGTTCCAAAATTCTTGGATTCCTACGCTGGCATAAGTCTTAAGAAGGAAGTGGGTACTCTTATGGGGTTAATTTCTGGCCATAAAAGTAAAGAGTCACTTATGTTTATTGTCGGAGGGTCAAAAATTTCAACCAAACTTGGATTACTAAAGTCACTAGTTTCAAAATCTGGCTATCTTGTGCCGGGGGGTGGTATAGCAAACACGTTTCTCATGGCAAAGGGCATAAATATTGGCAAGTCAGTCAGAGAAGAGAATCTTCTGAATGAATCCCTCGAGATAATGGAGGAGGCAGAAAAAAATAATTGCAAAGTTATATTGCCAGTGGACGTGGTTACAACTAAAGAGATTAAAGATGAACAAACAGTGAAGGTGAAAAATTTGCAAAGTATACTGGAGGATGACATCATAGTAGATCTAGGTCCAGAGACCGTAAAGTTAATAAAAAATAGTTTAAAATTATGCAGCACTGTTGTATGGACTGGCCCTATAGGGGTATATGAAATTATACCATTCAATAGAGGAACAGACGCTGTAGCCAAGACTATTTCCGAATTAACTTTGGATGATAATATCAGATCTGTAGCTGGCGGAGGAGATATTTTGGCCGCTCTGAACAAAACAGGTGTCTATAGTGATTTTACTCATGTAACCACCGCCGGTGGGGCATTTTTGAAGTGGTTAGAAAATATGGATCTGCCTGCCGTAAGGAATCTAGAAATTGTCAGAAAATGAAGTCCTCGTCGTAGATGTATTCGCCTAGAAGTGTGGTGCACCCGAGAAGATTCGAACTTCCAACCGTCAGGTTCGCGGCCTGATACTCTATCCATTGAGCTACGGGTACCCTGCAGAGACGTACGTCTATCTTTATTTTGTTTGTTTTTTTTATCAAGAGAATGATTAAGTTTAGAAAACGATTCGCGTTCATGGCTCTCAACAATAAAATTTCTGCCATTGGTACTACGATTTTTGGTGGGAAATTAGAAAGAAATTTCCGTGGAGTTACCTTTTTCACAAAGAATATATATTGAATAGTCTCAAGACATTTTTTATTTCTTGCTATTTGTTTTAAATTTTTTATTATCTCAGGAAGTTATTTGTTCCTTGAACAATTCAGATCGAATTTCAGATGATAGAGGGTTTTCTGGGGAGCGGAGGTGCTGTGTCCAGAATTTAATTGCAAATATGTTTTATTAAGATTTATTGAGAATTATGGATGTAAAAAATTTAAATCTAGAGAGGTATAGGAAAAATATATTATTTATACCGATTGGAGGGTCCAACGAGGTAGGGTTGAATTGTAACCTGTACCATTATGATGGTAAGTGGCTAGTGATAGACTGCGGAGTCGGGTTTACCAAACTTATTCCTGGGGTCGAGTTATTAGTTCCTGACATAGCGCTGCTGAGGAAATTTAAAAGAGATATTCTGGGTATGTTTATTACTCATATCCACGAGGATCATATTGGTGCTGTACAGTATCTATGGCCAGAGCTAGAAATCCCGATATTTACTTCGAAGTTTACCAAGCTTTTTTTGCTAGAAAAATTGAGGGAGTATAACTATAGGAATAGGATTGTTATAAACGAAGTAAACAACGGAGATAAGATAAATCTCTTCCCCTTCGAGGTTGAGCTTATAGGCATGTCACACTCGGCTCCCGAGATGAATGCGCTGCTGATAAAAACCGAAGGTGGTAACATTCTACACAGTGGCGACTGGAAATTCGATCCCAGTTCTCCGACAGAGCAAAAGTCCAGCATAAAGCGTCTAAAACAACTGGGCAGTGGAGGAGAAATTTTAGCGGTCACCTGCGAATCTACAAATATCTTTAGTGGTTTGATTTCTAGATCGGAGACTGAGCTGTTCGACAGCTTTTGCAGTATTATAGAAAATAAGAGTGGTCTTGTAGTATTCACTACATTTGCTTCGAATGTGAGCAGAATAAAAATTATTTGTAGTGTAGCAAAAAAAACCAAAAGAAGAGTTGTTCTCGTTGGAAGCTCACTGCTACGACTGGTCAAGGTTGCCAGAGCCGTCGGCTATCTGGAGGATGACTGTGAATTTTTATCAGAGAAAGAAATAAAGAATTTTGAAAAGAGAAACCTAGTAATAATTGCTACCGGATGCCAAGGCAATGTTAATGCTGGTATAGATAAGCTAGCCAATGACACCTACAAATATGTGCGTCTCTCCGAAGAGGACTGTGTAATTTTCTCATCAAGAGTTATTCCTGGCAATGAAAAAGAACTCTCAGCTCTCTATAATAAGTTTGCCAGCAAAGACATTGAAGTTATAACTGAAAAAACTGATTTTGTACACGTTTCTGGGCACTACTGTTTGGACGACCTAAAAAAATTCTACGAATACACAAAACCAAAAATTGTAATTGCAGTACATGGAGAACCGGCACAAATTATTGAACACTATAGAGTAGCCAAAGCTAGTAAAATAGATATTGTTGCCAAGGGTAGAAATGGCGTGATTTTAAAAATTACTGACAACGGAGTCGAAAAATTGAATCAGCTGGATCTACAAACTGTTGTGGTGGATGGAAAGAGATTGCTGCCGACGAAAAGTGAAATTATAAGAACTCGAGAAAAAATTATTAATGTTGGCGTGGTTTTTGTAAATTTACTGGTGAGTCCAAAGTACAGAATTTTGCAAAATCCAGTGATTTCCGCTCCCGGCGGCTATGACTTTGCTAGCGATAAAGTATCCCAGGAGATATTTAGCGAGGATATTGTAAATTCCTACAACGAATCAATAGTTCAGATTAATGAGACTAGGCGTAAAAATAGGAGTAAATTTCTAACGGACCTTGAAAAGGAGAGTTTCATATCCCAGAGAATACGCATTAGTATAAATAAGCTCTATGACGTCGAAATAGGTAAAAAACCTGTGATAGAAATCTTTTTTACTAAAATTATTGTTCCAATTCAGTAACTTCGAAAGTAGAAGATACCTTCAGAGCTCGGGTGCTACCTAGTTTTAGGTTTTGGCAAGGCAGTGGGAAGTTTTTTACTCGGCTAAGGTCTACGGTACACCTTGTAGCTTCTCTAGGCTGGCGGATAGGGAGGGATTCGAACCCCCGGAAGGCTTGTGCCTTCACCGGTTTTCAAGACCGGAACATTAGACCGCTCTGTCACCTATCCAAAACGCCTCCAGAGCTCACTAGGCTATATAGTAAAATTTCAAAAAACAATGTTGTAGCCGAAAGAAAATATATGGACAACATTGCCCTAGGCCAGCAATAGTAATAATAAAATGTCAGCGGAGGCCATCCGGCTATCAGATAAAATGGATGAATGAAGAGGAAATTGATACCTATTCCCATGATATTACAACTTTGGCGTTGCCTCTTTCAGAACCCGTTGTTCCTGTACAGCCAGACATTTTATTTGTGTTGCAGTAGCCAGAGCCACCGCCGCCACTGCCATAGCATTTACTACTTCCTATGGTCTCACCCGAAGCACCGCCGTAGTAGCCACCTCCTCCTCCACCACCACAGACGATGTCAGAAGAGCTTGAATTTGGACTATTCCCACCATAATAGCCATTGCCGGAGTTTCCATATGCGTTTACTCCGGCTTTAGAAAGTGTACCACCTCCGACGACGTAGCAGCCAATGGAAGTACCATCGTGATGAGCTGAACCGCTACTTCCACTATTATTTCCTCCTCCTCCGTAGCCACCGGCATAGCTACCAGTACCGGGAGAACCACCTCCTCCACCGGCGACAATCAAAAGATTGCTACTTCTGTAGTCACTGCTGTCAGTGAAGGCGCTCGAAGTAGACACCATAGCTGCGTCACCTCCCATTCCACCTTTTACGCCAACACTACATGTACTATTGTCGCCTCTAAAATCTATGCGAACGTACAATACCCGTACGCCCGGAGTATATTCTCCATAGGTGTAGCCACCGTTACCCCCGTTATTGCCGGTGCCTTCACCACCGTAGGCCTTTATAATAACCTTCTTAGCAGAGGCTGGTATGGATACCGTCGTACCTCCTCTTGAGGTAATTGTCATCACATCGACAATACAGTTGCCAGCAGTACCATTTTGCCAGCTGCCATTATTGCAGGTAAAACCAGTGTTGGTACCCGTCATGGAGTAACCACTGTTACAAACTAGTGTTGTCACAGAACCATGTTTATA
>JAITAR010000005.1 GCA_031284025.1 Rickettsiales bacterium
AGACCATTCATATCCCTTGGCACCAGCTATCTGCTGTCCTATTCCAGTCCAGAAATCTCTGCCAGTCTCACAGAATACGCCAGCTCTGGCAAATTGAAAAGTAGAGCAGCGGAGGTGGGCAAACTGTCTGGCTCTGTGGCTCTGGGCTGCAGCTATCAGTTGGCTAAAAATGTGTCAGTTTCTTTGGGTGGCAGCTATAGGGGTGTCAGTGGCTATAGATCTTTTTCCGGTGGTGCTGTGGTGGGCTATAGTTTTTAAAACTTAAGTTTCTTCCTCCGTTAATTTATTAATTTTTCCCTCCATTCGCTTCTATTCTCATCTATGGAAGAGAAGGAGAGAGGAGGTTATAAATTAATATCATTGAAATCAATGGTCGTTTAATGGTGATATGTTAGAGATTTTCAATTTCTAGCAAAATTTTGATTTTATCTATAGATTTTTATTTTGGTCATCCTATTTTAATGTGGGAGACTATATTTTGAGGTGGTTTTCGATATTTTTTTATATAATCTCAGAAGGTATGATTTATGACTAGTGTTACAAAGGAAACAAAAACGAAATTAATAGGCAAGTTCGCCATTAACGAAAGGGATACTGGATCGGTGGAGGTTCAATGTGCGGTCATATCCGAAAGAATAAAGAATCTTACGGAACATCTGAGGGTTCATTCTAAGGATTTTTCCTCCAGGAATGGGCTTATGGTTCTGGTGGCCAGAAGAAAGAGATTGCTGAAGTACCTGCAGCGTAAATCCATGGATAGATATGTTAATTTGACTAGAGCTTTAAGTTCAAATTAAATTAAAAATAATTAGGAAGTTTTGATGTTTAATATTGTAGAGAAGGAGATTACCTGGGGGAATGGTAAGTTAAGTCTGGAAACTGGTAAAATAGGAAGACAGGCTAGTAGTGTGATAGCCAGATTTGGTGATACCATAGTTATGGCTAATGTGACTACGGCCAGCGGTGAAAGTGTGGGCATAGATTTTGTCCCGCTAACGATCACCTATGTGGAGAAGTTCTATGCAGCTGGACAGATACCTCCGGGATTTGTTAAGAGGGAGACTAAGCCAAGTGAACGTGAGGTTCTAATCTCAAGGCTCATTGATAGGCCGGTGAGACCTCTTTTCCCGTCTACCTATAGGTATGAGACTAATGTGTTTTGTACTCTTTTATCCTGCGACGAAAAATTTCCGGTGGAGGTAGTTGCTAGTATAGCCGCTTCTGCGGCTCTGACCATATCTAAAGCTGTGTTCGATGGTCCAACGGCTGCGGTCAAGGTTGGCTACAGAGACGGGGTTTTCGTTCTGAATCCGCCGAAGCCATTTGAAGATAACGGAAAACTTGATCTCGTGGTGGCTGGGACAGCTGATTCTGTGCTTATGGTTGAATCAGAGATTAAGGAGTTGTCTGAGAGTGAAATGTTGACAGCAATTCGTTTTGCCCACGATTCATTGAAACCGGTGATAAAAATGATAGAGGAATTTGCTGCGGAGTGCAAGATTGATAAACTTGCGATGTCCGAAGAAGGTAACTATCAACTGGAGAAAGAGATCGACGATTTTATCAGAGGTGACATTGAAGAGGCCTTCAGAATCACCGATAAACAGGAGAGAGTCACTGCTCTGAAAAATGTGGAAAATAGGCTGGCTGAGAAGTTCATTCCGACGGATGCCGATGAACTCTTGCAGAATAAGGTAGGTTTCATATTTAAAAAGTTAGAAAAAGACGTTGTGAGAAATAGGCTTCTAGCAACGGGAAAACGTATAGATGGTAGAGACAGAGATCAGGTGAGACCGATTGCCGTGGAGGTAGATATTCTTCCGAGGTCGGTGGTACATGGCTCTGCCCTATTCACAAGGGGAGAGACGCAATCGATCTGCGTGCTGACTCTGGGTTCTAGCTATGACGAGCAAATTGTAGATGGTGTAGGAGTGGATCTTTTCAGAGAGACGTTTATGCTTCACTATAACTTTCCACCCTATTCGGTAGGTGAGTGTGGTAAGCTTGGTGCGCCCGGCAGAAGGGAAATTGGCCATGGCAAACTGGCATGGAGGGCACTAAATAATATAAGAGCCTCTAATGAGGATTTTCCCTATACTATACGTTTGGTGTCGGAAATAACGGAATCAAATGGTTCTTCTTCCATGGCAACGGTATGTGCTAGCTCTATGGCTCTTATGGCTGGTGGAGTGCCAATGAAATCTCCTGTAGCTGGCATAGCTATGGGTTTGGTCAAGGAGAAGGATAGTTTTGTGGTTCTGACCGACATAATGGGCGATGAGGATTTTCTGGGCGACATGGATTTTAAAGTTGCCGGCACCAGGGAAGCTATCACTGCACTGCAGATGGATATTAAATGTAAGGGTGTTACCTTGGATATTATGAAGACAGCTCTTGAGGAGGCAAAAAAGGGCAGACTGCACATTCTCGATGAAATGGGGAAGGCTATAGCGGAATCTAGAAAAGAACTGGCTGAATCTGCACCGAGAATGAAAGTTATGAAGGTCGCCGTGGATAAAATTAAAGATGTGATTGGAAGCCAGGGTAAAAATATTAAAAACATAACTGAAACAACTAAGACTACTATAGATATTAAGGACGATGGCACTATAAGGATATTGGCAACATCGTCTGACAGTGCTGACAGAGCTATAAAGATGATCGAGAATCTAACATTTGAGCCTGAAATTGGGAAGATCTACAATGGCAAAGTTGTTAAAATTCTTGATGTAGGTGCCTTTGTCCAATTGCCGAACAACGTGGATGGTTTTGTCCACATAAGCGAATTGGCTGACTATAGGGTAAATTTTGTGGATGATATTCTAACGGAAAATGAGTTTATTAAGGTTAAAGTTCTTGGCTTTGATAAAAAAGGGAAGCCAAAGCTAAGCTACAGAGAAGTTAACCAGAAGACTGGGGATGACTTAGGTAGTAAAACCGATAGGCGCGGCAGTTAGATAGCTAGTGGCGGGTGGCACATCTCCGCTCCATCGACTTTGCAATTTTCGAGGAGATATGGCACCTACTATGATTTCTACCGAACAACTGTGTCCCAGAGGGCGGTGGAGCTTTCCTTTTGGGTAACAATTCAGTTGTTTTTTTAATTATGGGAAGTATTCTTGCAGAATAAAAGTTTGTAATTTTGAAACAATATCTCAACGGAATTTCGCCTATAAACGTTGGCGAACTTTGTTTTTTTATTTGTTTACATACTAATTCGGGGTATTTAGATTTAAAGGTTTACAATGAATAATAAGTTGCTTATTGATGCCGCTTTTCCAGAGGAGATGAGGATAGCGGTGCTGAACGAAAAAAATATACTGGAGAGCGTAGATAGAGAAACTACATCTAGCAGACAACTGAAAGGTAATATATATTTGGCTAAAATAATAAGACTGGAGCCATCTTTGCAGGCGGCTTTCATAAATTACGGAGGTGACAAACATGGTTTTTTGCCAATGTCCGATATTCACCCTGACTACTACAACATTCCAGAGAATCTCAAAGATGACATGACGGCTGTTAAGTTTTTTTCAGCACAGGATAGACGCTGTAATGTTGAAGAGTACGAGGACAAAACACCGGAAGAAATTAGATCTGCCGTGGAAAACATGTATCACGAAAACGATGGGTTCTTGGACAACGAAAATACTGGCAGTGATGAAGGGGAGGAAGATTCTGAGAGGTCTGACACCGGTAGCTATGGTGGACAAAATGACTGTACCATTGATGATAGCTTTGAAGAGGAGATAGGAGGCGGTAGATTTAATGACTTCAGAAGATATAAAATAGAGGACGTTCTCAGGGAGGGTCAATACCTTTTGGTTCAAGTCCTTAAGGAGGAGCGTGGTAACAAGGGAGTTGCTCTTACCACCTACATATCCCTAGCTGGAAAATATTCGGTACTTATGGTAAATACTGATGGTAAGGGTGGAATTTCAAGAAAAATTACTAATCTTAGAGATAGAAGAATTTTGAAAAATATACTAAACACTCTGAATCCTGACAATAACAAGTCGATTATTATACGCACAGCTGGCATCGGCAGAAAACCTGAGGAAATCTCAAGAGATTACGTGTATCTGGTAAGACTCTGGGATGCAATAAAACAAGCTACAAAGGATTCGGTGGCGCCAATTTTTATTCATTCGGAAGACGATATTCTAAAGAGGACGGTACGAGATCTGCATAGCGATAAAATTGGTGAGATTATAGTTGAAGGCCAAAATGCCTTTAAAAACGTTAAATCTCTTGTGAGAATGATAATGCCGGAGCAGAAAACTGTGGTTCAAAACTATACAGATAAAATTCCGCTGTTTTATCGCTATAAGATTGAAGAACAAATAGAACGGCTCTACAACAATAGGGTAGATCTGCCGTCTGGTGGTTCTCTGGTGATAGATCAGACTGAAGCTCTGGTAGCCATTGATGTGAACTCTGGCAAGGCTACGAGAGAGAAATCGGTCGAGGAGATGGCTCTGACTACAAATGTAGAAGCTGCCAAAGAAATCGCAAGGCAATTGAGACTACGAAATATTGGTGGTCTTATAGTTATAGATTTTATAGATATGTATGAAAATAGAAATCGCAGGATGGTAGAAAAAGTTCTACGAGAACAAATCATGTTGGATAAGGCAAAAATACAGATTGATCGAATATCAATATTTGGACTGCTGGAGATGTCTAGGCAACGTATCCATGTAGGTCTCTATGAAACTGTGAACGAAAAATGTCCTAACTGTGACGGCCGTGGTACAATACGTTCAAGAGATATGGTCATAAACAATATCCTAAGATCGGTAAAATTAGCTTCCAGAGAAAAGTTTGTCAAAGTAGTCTATGTCTTCGCTAATAACTCTCTGGTTAATTTCATGCTAAACTACAGAAAAAATGAGATAATTGGAATAGAAAAGAACTACGGCATAAATGTTATAGTTTCTGGCAACAATAGTATGGATAATAAATTTGAGATAAAAAAGAGAGCTCTGTTAACCGACACAGAAAGGAAAAATTTACATCCGGTACAGCATATGGGTAAAGTTAATAAAACATTTGATGACGATGATCTGTACGAGGAGAAAGAAAAAAGGACAGAAACATACTTTGCAGATAACTGCTACTACAGCAAGTATGATAACAGTCAGTTGGAAGATGATGATAAAGGCGCTACTGGAGACAGACAGCAGGCTAAATATGGCAAAAACGCTAGAAATAGCAGGACCTTTTTAGGTAAAAATGTTAGAGAAAAAGGTGGCGATGAAAGAGTTTTTGTGGCTAAAAAGAAAAATGGAAATATTCGAGAACGACAGAGTGGTAATGGTGGCAATTTGTCCTTTCAGAAAGGTAGACAACAGAAAAATGAAGGCGGCGGATTTTTTCAAAAAATAAAAAATTTGTTCAGTAAAGCCCTCTAGCATGAAGTTATGCAGCTAGACTACGGCCGCTACGATGACTGTAGGAGGCCAATAGCTTTGGATGGAGTGTTACTTTCTTTCATAGATTCTCAGAGGGGCTTCTCCCCAGGTTGTTCTGACGATCCTTGAGTCTAGGAGAAAAAAATCATCGGTATTTTTAAATACATGTATCAGTGATAGAATTATGGCTCCCGCTTTCAGAGTTAAGAATATTTCTTCCATTTTAAATCTGATTTTCTCGTCCTCATTGGGACAGCAGAATAGCAGCAGATCTCCGTCGCTAATATCAAAATGTAGCAAATTGCCATGTAAAAAGTTTACGGCGCTTCTAGCTTCCCCATAGAAATTACACAAATTTTCTACTGCTCTCTGGGATATGTTGTAAAGACTATCAAGCAATTCTATTCCTATGTATTTTCTAAAGTTACCTATGAGATAATTTCCTATGACAACATTACCTATACCAGACCCGAGATCGTAAAATACTCCGCCTCTGGCCATATATTCTCTAAAGGGTTCCAACACATTAAGTGCATATAGCAGTTCTAGTGGAATTTCGCCGTATATTAGATCTTTTACGTATTTATCCTTCGATCTGCGTTGTTTTTCTAGAAAACTAACTGCATAGCCATTCAGACCACTAAAAATTTTATCATAGACGATTTTGATCTCTTCAAATTGTTTTAGCATTTATATTCTCCGTATATTTTCCTACTGCTAGACATCGTCAGGTTTCTATTCATTTCTTAATATCTCCACTGGACATACCCTACTAGCCTTAAGGGATGGATATATTGTCGCCAGCACAGAAAAAACCATGGACATAGCTGATACCCATAGCACATCGGAGATAAAAACTTTCGATGGCAGCCGTGATAGATAGTATATCACGGGATTAAAAAGATTTGTGTTGAAGATATGTTCGATGATTCTCCTTATGTTCTCGATGTTAGTTGCAAACAGAGAACCCGCTATAGCCCCAGAAAACGTTCCCAAAAAACCCACCGTAATTCCACAGATGAAAAATATTCTCACAATGCCTCCACTGCTAACCCCAATCGTTTTTAGCAGAGCTATCTGTTTCTTTTTATCCATAACGAGCATAACAAGACCGGTTATAACGTTGAAAACGGCTATGATAATTATCAGTGTTAAAATCAAAAACATTACATTTCTCTCGGTGTTTAGGGCGGTTATTAGGCTAGCATTCGTACTTTTCCAGTCTACTATGTCAAATTTATAGCCAGCTTCGCGCAGTTTTTTTCTGATGTCTCTCATTTTTTCAGTGGCCATATTTGCCCTCTCCAGAAAAATTTCTATAACACTGACGGAATTCCTATGGCCAAACTGTAGTTGACCCAGAGTAAGAGGAATGAAAATCACAGATGAGTCATATTCGTACATGCCGCTTTCGAATATACCGAAAACCTGGTATGTTTTCGCTCTGGGAATTATGCCGAGGACTGTCATAGTAATTTCTGGAGATATCACTTTAAATGAATCACCCACCGTAAGGCCTAGACTGCGAGCCAACTGCTTTCCCACTATCGCCCTACCCTCGTGGCCAAAATTTTTCAGTTTATCTCCGTCACCAAGATTTTTGCAGAAGCTTTCTCTATGATTTAGATCTTCTGCAGCTATAGCTTTAACCATCCCTCCGGTGGCGGCATGTTTACTTACAAACATCGCATGACTTTCAACAAGTGGACTGATATATTTTATGTCTGCATCATCTTTGAGGATTTCTATCATGGCTTTGTACGTCTGCATACTTTCTTCTTTGGGGAAAATACTCACATGGGCGTTCATACCCATAATTTTACCAATTAACTCTTCTCTAAAGCCATTCATAACTGACATAACAACTATCAGCGTTCCCACACCCAACATTATACCCAAAAAAGAAAAATAGGTTGTTATGGATATAAACCTTTCTTTTCTCCTGTCTCTCAGATATCTAAAGGCTATAAAAAATTCAAATTTTGAAAACATATTCTCAGCCCTTCTCTAATTTATTTTATAGAGGTAACTATAGCCACTACTATTAGCTATACAAACAAAGTCCAGCCCATTGAAACAACTTCCTATAAAATAGTCAAATCTGAATTATTTTCGCGGAGAGAAAATTTCTCTGAAACTATCCGTCTCCATGGCCCATAAATATCTATGGGAATGAAGGCCAACGGAAAGATATTATCAAATATCTTTTCATTGGCCTTCACATTACCTTGTATTTCGTAAAACACTCATTATATAGTATCAAGATTTACTAACTTTTCTAATAATTGGATAATTTATGAAGTTAAAACCATTACAGGATAGAATTTTAGTTAGAAGGGAAGACGCTGAGGAAAAGACAGCCGGGGGGATAATAATTCCGGATACCTCGAAAGAAAAACCTTCTAAGGGTACTGTTGTTGCCGTTGGTGAAGGAGCCAGGAACGATAAGGGAGATATAATCCCAATGACATTGAAAGTCGGGGATAGGGTGTTCTTCACAAAGTGGGGTGGAACCGAATTAAAAGTTGATGATGAAGAACTTTTAATTATGAAAGAGTCGGATATTTTAGCAACTATAGAATAGGTTTTATATGACAGTAAAAGAAATTAAATTTGGTTCGGATGTCAGAAGTAGGATACTGAGTGGTGTTAATATCCTAGCCGATGCCGTTGGAGCCACATTGGGTCCAAAGGGCAGGAATGTAGTTTTGGAAAAGTCATTTGGGGCCCCTAGAGTTACCAAGGACGGAGTAACGGTAGCTAAGGAGGTCGAACTGAAGGATAGGTTCGAAAATCTTGGAGCCCAGGCTATAAAGGAAGTTGCAAGTAAGACAAACGATCTGGCTGGCGATGGCACTACCACATCCACGATTCTAGCTAAAACTATTTTCGAAGAGGGTGTTAAGGCCGTAGCCGCAGGTCTGAATCCTATGGATATAAAGAGAGGCATAGATAAGGCCATAGCCGAGTCTATAGGGGAAATAAGGAATGCAAGTAAAAAAATCTCTTCAAAAGAAGAGATAGCCCAGGTTGGTACTATCTCCGCCAATGGAGACAGAGAAATTGGTTTGAAGATAGCCGATGCTATGGAAAAGGTTGGCTCCAATAGCCCCATAACTGTTGAAGAGGCTAAAGGGCTGGAGTTTGAAGTGGAGGTGGTCGAGGGCATGAATTTTGATAGAGGTTATCTATCGTCCTATTTTGTCACTGATACCGAAAAAATGAATGTTGTTCTAGAGAATCCGTTTATTCTCATCTTCGACAAGAAAATATCTACACTGCAGCCTATGATAAAGATTCTTGAGACTGTAGCCCAGAGTGGCAGACCACTATTGATGATAGCCGAGGATGTGGAGGGAGAGGCACTGGCCGCTCTTGTTGTTAACAAGCTTAGAGGTGGCCTCAAAGTTTGTGCTGTAAAGGCCCCTGGCTTCGGTGATAGAAGAAAAGCAATGCTTGAGGATGTAGCTGTGCTGACAGCTGGTCAGGTTATTTCCGAAGAAATTGGCTTTAAACTTGAAAACACCGAATTGTCAAATCTTGGAAAGGCTAAAAGAGTAGTCATTACAAAGGATGATACTACCATAGTTGACGGGGCTGGTAGCCGAGAGGATGTTGAAGCAAGATGCAGTAACATCAAAAATCAAATAGAAGACACGACCTCTGAGTACGACAAAGAGAAACTACAGGAGAGACTGGCCAAGTTGTCTGGAGGGGTAGCTATACTTAAGGTTGGTGGTTCAACGGAGGTAGAAGTTAAAGAAAAGAAAGACAGGGTTGAGGATGCCCTTGCAGCTACAAGAGCAGCCGTTGAGGAGGGAATAGTTGCCGGCGGTGGAGCTACCTATGTGCATGTTGCCACAAAAATCAAGGATCTTAAGGGTGAAAACGAGTCTCAGAATACTGGCATTAAGATAGTGCAAAGGGCTCTGCAGACCCCTACGAGGCAGATAGTTGAGAATTCTGGAGTTGACGAGGGATCTGTGGTCATAAGTAAGATTATGGAAAATAACTCCATGAATTTTGGCTACGATGCCCAGAAGGAGGTCTACGGTGATATGGTAAAGTTTGGTATCGTGGATCCGACAAAGGTAACCAGAATAGCCTTGGAGGGCGCAGCATCAATAGCTGGACTTCTGCTAACTACAGAGTGTGCAGTAGTCGAATTAAAAGAGGATCACAGCTGTAACTGCGCTCCTGGTGCCGGTGGCATGGGCGGCGGTATGGGTGGCATGGACTACTAGGTTTTAATTTTGCATGAATGATGTAGGGCACCGGTTTTCTGTGAAAACCGGTGCCCTTCTGATAAAATACAGCAAAATCTCGGATAGGGGGCGTAGTCCTAGTTCGTTGAATAGGTTTTTGTTTTTTTGTTAAATCTGGTAAATCTATCTATGAAACCTGAATATAAGAAATAGATTAAAAAATATGCTAAGAAATAGTGGATAGTTTCTAGTTCTAAAATTTCTTTACAAAAAGAAAAAAACATGCTATAATCTATCAACTATTATTATTTGTAATAATAAATGGGATTATTTATGAAAATAACAACGGGGAAAAAGAGGACTAACGGTAGATCAGCAAAGCTATTTATTTACCAGAGCATGGCTATGCTAACTCTGCTTAGTACCATGGCAATAGGTAGAGCCGAAGCTACCGTGAGTAATTTTAGTGAGTTGCAAACTGCTATCGTTAATTCTAATGAAACGAAAATAAATATAACGAAAAATATAGTTTTTGACAAAGGAATAGCAATTGATCGCAGCAACATAACCATCGCTGGAACGGATACAAATATGGCTATGTTAAGTAAAAACAATAACAACGAAAAAAACGATGACGATGATAAAAATGATAACAGCAATAAATTTTTTATAATAACGGGAAATACAAAAAAAATTCAGCTGGAAAATTTAAATTTCAAAGGTAGCTATGATGGTGCTGATGAATTTAGTGTTATTCATTTTAAAGCAGGAACAAAGGCTATACTAAAAAATATTGCCTTCAACAATAATATTACCAAAGACGATGGAGGAGCTATTTACATTCCGAGTAATCTTGGGTCTAATGTAAATGTTTTGGATCTTGAAGGGGGAGAAGGGAGAATTATCTTTAACGAGAATGAAAGCTCTATAGGCAACGGAGGAGCAATCTATGCTGGCTTTTCGAATTTAAATTTCAGCGGAATAACAATTTTTGAAAAAAATAGATCTTTTTCTGATGGAGGGGCTATATATTCTCTTTCATCTGAAAATGACGATTTTCATAAAAATACCATGATTTTCGCGGGAAAAACTATTTTTATCAACAATGAAAGCAGAATGGGCAAGGGAGGAGCAATTTATGTCAAAGGTAATGTGTCTATAGAATTCAACAATGGTCTTATTTTAACCAATAATATTACCAATGAAAAAAACACTGGAGCCATACATATGTCTGGCCCCAGTGATGAGTGTCCAGCCATAGTTACCATAAGGCAAAACGATCCAGCAGTTCCAACGGAATTCAAGGGAAATGTATCGACAGAAAAAAGTAAAGCACCAAAAAATATTGAAAACAACGCTATTTATCTGGAACAGTATTCGCGGTTGATTTTTCTTGCAAGCATAGGTGAGATCAACATCTACGATGTTATAAATGGAAATAAAGGACGTGATAACATCGTAACTATAGAAAATGGTGAAGGTTGGCTTAATCTGAAGGACAAAGGTTCTATAAGAAATGTCAGTCTTGTCAACAAAGGAAATCTCAATTTGGTGGAAACAACAATTACTGATTTAAATCTATTTGATTTTACAAACTATGGAATAGTTAAATTTGGAATATTCCCCGATGGTCGGTGTAACAGAATTATGACAAAAGAAATTATTCTCCAGCAGGGAAGTGTTCTAGAGATAGTGGCAGCTAGTGGGACCTATAAAGAGGTAAGCATCTATAATATTCTAGTTTCTGAAAAAATTACCATCGGCAATGAAATAATAATTAGAACAGAATTTCCTGATGGTTTAACAGCTACGGGAGAATTGATTAATGCTGGTACTAAAAAAGTTTATAAAATAACTGTAGAAAATACTGTAAAAATCAATTTAGCAAAAAAAGAGACGGAAAAAAAGAAATTGGAAGAAGAAAAAGAAAAAGAAAAAGAGAAAGAAAAAGAGAAAGAAAAAGAAAAAGAGAAAGAAAAAGAGAAAGAGAAAGAAAAAGAGAAAGAAAAAGAAAAAGAGAAAGAAAAAGAGAAAGAGAAAGAAAAAGAGAAAGAAAAAGAGAAAGAAAAAGAGAAAGAAAAAGAGAAAGAAAAAGAGAAAGAAAAAGAGAAAGAGAAGAAGGGAAAAGAAGAAAAAAAAGTGGGAAAAGACGGAGAAAAAAAAGTGGAAAAAGACGGAGAAAAAAAGGAGGGAAAAAAGGAAAAGAAAGGAAAGGAAAATAAAAAAGAAAAAAAAGAAGACAAAAAAGAAGAAGACAAAAAAGAAGAAGACAAAAAAGAGAAAGAAACTATAGAAGTGAAAGATGTGGAAAAAGATGAAGAACGTGAAGAAATAGTGGTAGAGAAATTACCTGTAGACAAGTCTTCTGATGATATGATATCTTCTGTGGTTTATTTACCTGCTAATCAAAACTTTGTTAATTTTTTAACCAACATTATTAGTAGCAATCTTCTCGATGCAACTAGACAATGGCACGCTATAAAAACATCTAGTGGTCTGACAGCAGAGCCATACTATAGCAATAGCAATTTAGACAATGAATTAAAA
>JAITAR010000015.1 GCA_031284025.1 Rickettsiales bacterium
GTAAAATTTTCTGCGGTGATATCATGAACTACAGCGGATTCTTCCCAGGATAGTAGTGTTGGAATTACAGTGCTAACTCCTTTACCATAGCCCATAGGATAAAAAATCATTATATTCCTGCTAGAGGCATCGGATATATATTTATTTTTATATTTTCCCAGTATTACGCCTTTTTCTACGAAGAGTCCTGTACTTTCAACGTATTTTATGGTTGGAGAAAGAGTCATTTCGCCTCTCTCTGCGTTTTTAGCGTTATTTTTTGCCATCCTATCACCTTTTTTTGATAAATTCTTAAAATCATAATTATGGGAATAATAATAATTATAGATCATAATATGTCAAGATAATTTTTATAATTATACATGCTACCATATTTGTGGAGCAAACAGCGTTTAAATTAGCAGTATTTTGATAAAAAGTTACAATTAACCATAAAATAAATAATATTTATAAAATAACATTGACTTTTTGAAAAGATTATTTATCGTTTTGTCTCGTATCAATTTTTGTTAGGAGAATTATTTATGTCAGAAGAAAAGATAATTAGTTTTAAAACATTAGTGAAAGAGAAGGAAAAAGAAAATGAGAGGATAAGAAATACTTTGAATAAGGCCATACTAAATAAGGATCTGTTTGGAATAGTCAGTTACAAATATTATAATAAAGAAGAAAAACTAAATAGTTCTTTGTCTGCTATACCCTCCGCGGTTGATGGAAAAGAAGTCGAATTTGTAGATGATAGTACAGATGACAAAGGCGTAAGAGCTGTAACCTATAGGGTTTACAGTGGAGAGTTGAAGAAAAAAGTTCTAATAAAGGTCTTCAATAAAGCAATGGCATATGGTGATATAGATGAAATTGTCTTTCACAAAGCCTGTTGTGATATAGGTAAGGTAGAGCTATCTCCAACTATTCACAACTACCAAGTTGATAAAAATACCCCTAAGGAAAAGGAAAATTCCTTTATCATCTGCGAAGACACATTATCATTAAAAACTTTTTCGGAAGTTTCCTCAAATTTTAATAAAGAGAAATCCAGAAATAATTGTGATAATTTAGCTAAAGTATTATTGAAATTGCAAGAACAAGGTCACACATGTCCGATAAATCCGAATAACATACGTGTCAGAGAAAATGGAAGCTTTGTAGTTAGTGATTTAAGTGGTATGAAAAAGTGTGTTCCTCTAAATTCAGATGAATTGGAGAAATATGTTCCTGCTAATTCTACAGATAATCTTACTTATTTGGCTCCTGAAATTAACTGCGATAAAGATCACTACGCCAATTCAGACCTATGGGCTGCGGGAATGATAGTGTATCAAATCCTTTCACAAAATAAAATTTTTTCATCAAGTGAAGAATATAAGAATAAATTTAAAAATTGTTCAGCAGATGAATATAAGAATATGCTTGAAGATTATTTAATAAATGGACCTCAATCTAATAAGATTAAACTATTTACATCGAAGAAAAATAAAGAAGAGGAAATAGAAAATTTTCCTAATAAGATTAAACTATTTACATCGAGGGAAAAGGAAATAGAAAATTTTCTTCGCGAAAGTAAAATAATTAATGAAAATGACAGTTTAAAAATTGAATATAATAGAAGCTCTATTAATGGTATTTTGGTTCCAAAAGTTACAATTAATGGCATTGAAGCCATTGCTATCGGCGGCGGCTCGTATGGCTCCGTTTATAAAATTAAAGGTAAAAACCAAGCAGGAGAAGACACAGACTATGCGCTCAAAATACCTCATTTTGAAAATAGTTTTAAAGAAAATGAAAGTGATATTGGTGATGAGATATACTATAAATTTCTGCAAAAAATGAAAAAAAATGATACTGTGTCAGAAGCCATGTTAAATATGGAATACTTTACAAATATCGATAAACGACCTGTCTCAATATCTGAGTTTTGTGAGAAAGGATCAATTGACGAGATATTGAATAAAAATAAAGATACTATAGATAAAGATGCTAGAAAAACGCCTGTTAATGCAAAAATGATATGCGACCTATTAGAAGTGCTAAAAGCATTTGAAGATGAGAAACTCGCCTATTTGGATATGAAGCCAGGTAATCTGGGCGTTAGAAATAATGACTCTATCGCAATATTTGATTTTGGCAATATGAGACGTCTAAATGATATTAATGGAAAATCACCACCAACTGGGACTGTATGCTATACGGCACCAGAGATAGCGGGAGTAAAAGGAGATTACAGCAAATCTGATATTTGGTCTTTGGGAGTTACTCTAGTGGAGTTATTGACAGGTAAAAATTTACTTAGAAATGATCAAGGCATGATCAATTTTACTTTATTTACTAAGGAGGATTTATTAAAAAATTTGGCGACTGAAGCAATCAATGGAATACCGAATATATTCGATGATGAAATAATGCTTAAATCGCTTAAAGATTTGTTGACACAAATGTGTGTAATAGATCCTGAAAATAGAATAAGCGCAACAGATGCTTTGAAATCGGCTCGAAAATTGAAAGAAAGAGAAGAAATGCTCAAGAAATCTATACAAATCAACTCCGCCGATGAAGAGCTTGGTGACAAAAAACAGCAAAAAGATGACAAACCACCTCTTTAGAATTAGGGACTCGACTAGTTTTTATTAATTAATAAAAACTAGTCGAGTCCCTTGTTAAATAGAGCTGTGGTTTTAAACTACACTCTATATATTTTCATCTGGCAAAATTGTAGCTATGCCAACGCATGGAACGACCGACACGATATTTGCTCCCCTTACCATAGAGGGAAAATGTGGTGTCTACGTCCTGAGGATATCCGGAAGTAAAGCACTTAAATGTCTACTTTCTCTTGGAATCAGTAGAAGATTCGAACATAGAAAAGCAACTCTATGCAGACTTAGAGATAGAAATGGCTCGGACCTCGATAGAGCACTGGTTGTGTTCTTTCAAAGTCCCCGTAGTTTTACGGGGGAGGATGTCTGTGAAATTAGTTTGCACTGTTCTAGATACATCATAGACAGGGTGTTTTCTATACTATCTGCTCTAGATGGTGTTAGATTTGCGGAAAATGGTGAATTCTCGAAAAGAGCTTTTTTGAATGGAAAATTTGACCTTGTACAGGCCGAATCCATAGTTGATCTAGTTAATTCCGAGACGGAACTGCAGCACAGAAATGCAATTAGACAGCTGTCTGGTAAAAACTCTAGCTATTTCGAGAAACTTCGCGAAGATATGATTGATCTAGCGAGCAATCTAGAGGGATATCTAGATTTTCCCGACGAGGATATGGGAATTGCTATTCAAATTGAATCCGAAGGTAAAATTACAGATCTAGTTGCTAGAGTAACTCAGATGCTAGATGATAATAATGTTGGAATCAGGGTAAAAAATGGCATAAAAGTTTCTATAGTGGGAAAACCAAATGTAGGAAAATCAACTCTTTTAAATTTTATAGCCAACGAAGACTTGGCAATTGTTTCCGCTAGACCCGGAACAACTAGAGATGTGCTACAGATATCTTCCATAATCGGTGGTATTCCGGTCAAATTCTTTGACACGGCTGGCATAAGAGAAACTTCCGATGACATTGAAATTGAAGGAGTCAGAAGAGCGGTGGCAAATGCAAAAGATGCAGATTTCCGCATTTTATTGCTAGAACCTGATAATATAGCCATCGATCCAAAGATTAAAAATCTTATAGATAGTAACACTATTATTCTGCTGAATAAAATTGACCTGGCAACTGAAGAAAAAATTAAATCCATAGAGTTAAAATATCCGGGACTGATTGGAATATCGTTAAAACACGGTCTAAATACAGATAAAATAAAGGGACAACTTCTGAGTCTTATAGAAAAAACTATAACACCATTTGTAAATAGTGGCATAACCCAAGAGAGGTATAGAATCGAATTGCTAGGAGTACTGAATAATTTGAAAAAAATAGATTTTAATCTGCAGCCTTTGGAAATTATTCTGGAACACATTCGCTGTGCGAGCCTCTGTGTTGGTAGAATAACCGGGAAGATAAATGCCGATGAAATTCTCGATGAAATTTTCAGAAAGTTTTGCATTGGCAAATAGGGATAGCTGGTGTGCTTATGGTCAACGTTGCCGACTACGGCCAAAGCGTGGCTGCTGTACCAGGACTCGAACCTAGATAAACAGAATCAGAATCTGTTGTCCTACCATTAGACGATACAGCACTAGTCAACCTTGGCGAGTCTGCCGAGGGCATTTTCTATGGCTTTCTCCGAAACTTGCTTTATGCTGCCGGAGATCATCCCACCTAAATGAAACGGCCCGAAGGATATCCTTATGAGTCTTACGACCCTCAGTCCAAAATAGTCCATCAGGTTTCGCACCTCCCTATTTTTACCCTCGCTAACGGAGATTAGCAACCAAGTATTGGTCGTGTTACTTACTTTTTCAACAGAAATTTTAATTGGTAGATATTTCATTCCCTCTATGCTGATACCTTTTTTGGACAAATTGTCAATATTCGCGTTCAACCTGTCCAGAGAACCGTGAACTTTAACTCTGTATTTTCTCGTCCAGCCACTGTTGGGATGTTCTATATGCCTAGCAACGTCTCCATTGTTTGTTAGCAGTAGCAAACCTTCCGTATCTATATCCAACCTACCTATACTTATAACTCGGGGCATGTTTTTTGGCAGAATTTCATAGATAGTTTTTCTCTTCTGCGGATCGTCGTTTGTGACTATATATCCTCTAGGTTTATAGAAGATCCACATCCTAATTTTATCATTTCTCCTTAGCAGCTTATTTTTTATTTTTATGGTTTGGTCCGTGATTAGGACGACTGGAGTATCTATTGGCACTCCGTTCACTTTGATATGCCCCTCTGCTATCAGTCTTTCAGCCTCTCTTCTAGAACAGTAGCCGCTATTTGCTATGAGCTTAGCTATTCTAATTCCATTCACCTTTGTGTTCATACGATAATACCTTTAATATCATCCATTAGTAGAGGATTGCTGAATATGGTGCCATCGGCACCGCTGTCCATTCTGTGGCATAGTCCACCGGCCTCAACGATAAATAGAGAGCCAAGCTTTAGCTCTTCCTCCCCGCCTCCAAAAACCACACTAGCATCGTATCTGCCACAGGCTGTGTAGCAGAAATCTAGTACATAGCAGTTATTAACCTCAAAATTTCGAAATTGAGAAATCACCTTGTCAAACAATTTTCCGCTCTGATCCTGTTTTATAGCAATTAAAACATTATCTGTTGCCGTCCTATTTGATACCCTTATCCTTCTGTCATTTATGAAGGCTCCTTTACCCTGGGCAGCTAGAAATAATTCATTGCTAGCGTAATTATTCACCGCAGCGAGTGCGGCCACGCCATTTTTTTTTAGTGAAATGGCTGTAGCAAAATATGGTATTCCATGTAGCAGATTACTTACTCCGCATAGACTATTCACATATATATCGCCGTCAGGATTTTTGCTACCACCCTTTCCGTATCCCTTGACAGTGACTGAATATTTTGGTCTCTTTTCGAGGAAAAAATCATACAGCCGACCATTGAGGTAGTCAACGGTCAGGTTTGTGAAATCGACGCTCCCTCTGGTATTTTGAAGATTTTCTAGCTCCCTAAAGTCTCTATGCACTTTACTCTCCACCAATCTGAGAGATTCCTTTAGCACATAGGCATCTGCACTGTTCACTCTTCTATATTGTCTCCTCGCCTAATTATTTCACGTTAAACTCTACCCCCAGAAGGGATTAGTTATGCTATGAAAGATATTTTCCAAAATTTAATTTCTCTACCCTTTTCTCGTGAAAATTTCAGAAAATTATATCATATAAACTTGATCTGTGAAAGCTATAGATCACTTTCTCTGAGCTTCATGGTAGGAAATGCTATAACATCTCTGATGTTCTGTCTATTCGTCAGAAGCATAGTAAGTCTATCTATGCCTACACCAACTCCACCTAGTGGCGGCATTCCAAATTCCACACAGTGGAGAAAATTTCTGTCCATGGGCTGAGCCTCCTCATCGAAACTTCTGTGCATCTCCTGTTCGTGAAGCCTAAGACCCTGATCGACTGGATCGTTCAATTCACTGTAGGAATTGGCGACCTCTTTTTGAGCTATGAATAGCTCGAATCTTTCGACCAAATTCTTTTTGCTGCTATCTCTGTGCCTTTTAGTCAAAGGAGATATCTCTATCGGATGATCTATCACAAATGTAGGCTGTACCAGATTTTTTTCACAGGTCTCTTCAAATAACTCTGCAAGGAGTTCTCCTCTATTTTTTTTTGTTTCGACGCTACAGCCCAATTTTTCCAGCTTATCTACGGTCTCCTCTCTGCTGATGGTCTCCGGTTCTATCATTGCATAGCGACGCAGAGCATCCCACATGGTTATTCTCTCCCAGGGAACTCTGTAGTCAATTTCAAAGTCACCAAATTTCAGAATAGTTCCTCCTCCCGTAAGTTTTCTAACTATATCCTCTATCATATTTTCTACCCGTTCCATCTGAAAATTATAGTCGCTGTAGGCCTCGTACCATTCAATCATGGTGAATTCCGGATTGTGCGTTGCATCACAGCCCTCGTTTCTAAAATTTTTTGCTATATCAAAAACTCTCTCAAAGCCTCCGGCAATTAGCCTTTTGAGATATAGCTCTGGACTTATTCTCAGAAAAAGATCCGAATCCATAGCATTGTGATGAGTTACAAAGGGCCTTGCACTAGCACCACCATATATAGGCTGCAGCACCGGAGTTTCCACCTCAATGAAATTTCTAGCAATTAGATAGTTTCTTATCTCGCTGACTATAAAACTTCTTCTTCTAAATACATCTCGAACTCCATCATTTACCGCCATGTCGATGAACCTATGACGGTATCTCAGCTCTAAATCTGCTAGCCCGTGGAATTTTTCTGGCATAGACGCGATGGATTTAGACAATAACTCTATACTTCTGCAGTGCAAACTAACTTCCCCCGTCTTTGTTTTGAAAACAAAACCTCTGACTCCTATGAAATCGCCTATGTCCAAATTTGGCAGAAGATTATTTTCCAGATCGGTAAGTTCTAGCTGCTGCAGGTATATTTGTATTTTTCCGCTGTCGTCATATATATCATAGAACGAAGCCTTTCCCATTTTTCTTCTAAATCTAAGCCTCCCGGCAACGCTGTATTCATCCTCCTCTCTGTGCTCTTCGGCATTGAGATGAGCATACTTTTTCTGCAATTCGTCGGCACCAATGGTCTGCCTAAACATGTGTGGGTATGGATCTATCCCAAGCTTTCTAATGGACTCGAGTTTTTTCAGCTTTTGCTCGTCCACCGTATCCGAGATTTTTAAGTATTCCAAATACTCTGTCACGTCAATAATACGTTCTCATTCAGAGCATGAATTATAGAAGTTAAAAGTTTAAAAACAACAGTAGTGGTATTTCTACGGAGAGTCTTCGCGTGAAATCCCCAGAGTATGCTAAATACCCTGTATAAGGTCTAAATTAATTTGCTGAAATATGGTAAATAGCTTATAATGATGAATTTTCAGTGTTTTGCTTCTGCACTAAACCATCATAAATTTGTTCCCGTGATGGCTATAGCAAAAGGACACTATTTCTTATAATTTCGAAAAACTAATAGTTAGTCAAAAAAGTAAAAACTCAAATCCTTTTGGAGCTTCCGTAATAATCAAATTCTTTAGCCTTTTCCTCAATCTTTTCGGTTCATTTACGCAAGCTTCTTTAATATTCTTTTAGATATGTTCTTATATATTTGTTCGATAGTTTCTGCTATCAAGCTCATCTATAACTTTTTTTATAGATTTTTCAATTCTAGCCGAAAATTCTTTCATCCAGAATTCGTGTTCAGGATAAGTCTTAATAAATTCCGAGATATATTTTTTAATAGTATTTTCATAGGCAATTATTCTCTTAATTGCTTCACGTGTCTTAATCTTTTTTCTGTCATATCGTGAACTAGCATCTGCTCTGGAAAATGCGCACAGACCATCTACAATTGTAAACAGAACTGCTATGGCAAAAATTCTAAATTTCTCTACTCTCATAAATTATTCTCCAACTATTAAATTATTTTTTTGGCCTCTCAAATTACCATTGAATGGCCAATAGAACGGTTGATGAACCAGCCAGTTGTTTCAATTAATCTTTCTACTACTGGCTAGTCAACGACCGCATAAAACTATAATTTAAAAATCATTATATCAATATTCTCCTATATATTATTTTTTTTCGAACGACTCTCTACTGCTCAAAGAGAATGGTGAAAAACTTCATCTGAGCCCTGTAAAAGTTTGGCCGATTAATTATCTGGCGATTGGATCTTTACTTTTTTTGTTTTTGGTGTTTTTTCGGTAGTATTTTTGAATTTGTTCTTCCTGCTCTTCTAATTCTCTTATGTTCTTTCGAATTTGTTTTTTATGTAAATCCTTCATATCCTTAATAATTTCCTCAAGGGTACTTATAATAATTTCAATTTTGAGAGATTTGTTCTTTTCACATACCCCAATAATGTAGTTCAATATATTTTCCCTAACAGTTTTCTCACTGGCAATTACTAAATTAGCTATTTTATAATTCTTATCTGCCTTATATTTCTCCTCGCTTTTTTTGAGTTTCGAACTAGCACATGTTTCGAAAGAGATGCACAAACAACCTATACTTACGAACAGAACTGCTATGGCAAAAATTCTAAACTTTTCTATTTTCATAAACTATCCTCCGATTATTAGATTACTTTTCTGGCCTCCCAAATTACTGTTAAATTGGCCAATAAAACGATCGGCGAACCAGCCAGTTGTTTTAATTAATCTTTCTACTACTGGCTAGTCAACGACCGTATAGCGATTACAATGCGAAAATGATATTTTGTCAACAAGGTATATTGTATTCAAAATTAGTTTTTAGGTTTTGACGGACTTTCGAACTGGGGTACCTGTGGTACCGTATATTGCCCGTAGCGACATATTGCGAATTGGTTAGAACTGTCATAGCAACTTTTGTTGCCATTATCAGTTTTTTGATCTTCTTTTTCTGTTCCTTGGCTGTTGTCTACCGTATTTTCATCATTTTCACCCGACTGTTGGCTAGCATTCGTTCTAGCTATTGTAAGAATGCTGCCGACAGTTAAAGACAAAATTGCTAGCATTAAAACTCTAAATTTTTCTATTTTCATATAGATGACTCCCTAATTGATCATATATTTCATAATATTCAACCCAAAGTGGGCTTGTTGTTCAAAAAATACTATCAGGCTAGCCGGCTATTGTAGCGAATAGCTGATAACTATACCATAGTAGTTCATAAATTGTATATATCAATAGTTTTTATCTCCATAGATTTTTGCCGCACATTATGGTGGAAAATACTTCTATGCTGAAAATATGTTCAGAAAAATCACGAAAGGGGTGGACTGGATAACAATTTAGTGCTCGCTTTCACCTCTAATGTCGCAAATTCTTTCATTGATTTTATAGCTTTCGACACCAAAAATTATTGCTACGCCAATCCATCTAAGAATATCTTTAGTGTTGGAAGGAATATCTTTACCACTCGCCGTACTATAGCCAATCAATATCATGGTAGCCATAAGGAATAGGTATTCTAGAATTATGCTGCTAGATTTGTTCCCTCTGGAATTTTCAAAAATTTTGGGTTTTATGATACTATTCTTCATATCCATATAATAGTAGTTAATTAGTGGTTAGTTACCCCACTTTAAATAGAATAAAATTTTTAGGAAGTTATTAATCCTACAATTAATTACTTCCCCCGGCGAATCACCCTAGCTACCCTGAGGAAAAGTATTTAGCACTGTCTGTAGCTAAAACACTTTTTCCTATTAACCAATAATTATTATACTCATGGATACTAAAGAACTAAACAATAAGTTGGAAGAACTTGGCAATAGCTGGGAACACTTTAAGCAGGTTAACAATGATAGATTACTGCAATTGGAGAAAAAAAATATTGTTGATCCACTTACGGAGATAAAATTAGAAAAACTAAATGCCACCATTGAGGAGCAAAAATCTAAAATTAACAGTCTAGAGGTGGCAATGTCTAGACCTATGTTTGATGGTGACGAATACAAAAGCGGTGAGGATATGCAATATAAGCACGCTTTCACGAATTATCTGAGAAAGGGTATGGAGGAACAGCTGGCAAATATAGAGATAAAGAGAGATCTGACTACGAGTATTGACAATGCGACATCATACGGTGGCTATCTACTAACACCGAATATCCAAAAGATGATAGTGGATAAAATTGGAAGTGTCTGCACTATGAGAAAAATATGCTCTGTTCAGGAAATATCCTCAACGAGTCTGGATGTGATAGACCATTCGGCTATGGCTCCCTCTTGGCTAGGAGAAACTGGCGCTGTAACTGACACAGATACCAGTATCTTTTCAAAAAAAACCATTTTAACTCACGATCTAGTGGCCCAGCCAAAGGTTAGCCAAAAACTGTTGGATGATGCTGCCATAGATTTGGAAGAATGGCTAGCTAATAGACTTGGCAATGATTTTGCTGATGCTGAAGAAAACGCTTTTATAAATGGCCTTGGCAATAATAGTAACCAGCCTATGGGGATTTTAGGCTACGTTGGGATGGAGCAAAATGGCATGGAAACTGTAACTAGTACTCATGCTAGCAAGAGGTTTACGGAGAATGATATTTTGGATTTGTACTATGCTCTAGGAGATAACTATGTGAATAGAGCAAGTTTTCTTATGCCAAGAAGTGCTATGAAACACATAAGAACCCTTAAAGATTCGACCAGTGGCCAATATCTGTGGAATCCAGCCCTACTTGCTGGCCAGTCGGATACCCTGTTGGGATGCCCTATATACCAAAGTTCCTATATGCCTGCCGTTGGAAAATCAACAAAATCAATATTATTTGGTGATTTCAAATACTATCAGATAGTTGACAGAATAGGAATTAGGATTCTCAGGGATCCATTTACCGCAAAGCCATACGTTAGGTTCTACACCACGAAAAGAGTAGGAGGCGACGTAATAGATCTTAGAGCCTTCAGAGGGTTGATAACTGCCAATTTTAACTAGCTTGGAGAGCGGAAACACAATACAGATTCTACTCTGGAATAAAATCATTTCAAGAGGATTCTAAAGCTAATCCAAAATAGAAATGATTTTATTCCGTAAATGTTTCAAAGGACTAATCGCAAATAGCTATTTACAATTGTGGTGAGTGTGCTATATCTTGTCTGCCTTCTATTTTTATAGCCGTGAAAATTTCAGATAAAAAGAAAATCAAGAGTAAATGGGTGAATTTCCTGTCTGTTTCTCTGGCAGGCATCTATCGAGGTGCCAAAGGCTATAAATCGCTCT
The DNA here is from genome assembly GCA_031284025.1 of Rickettsiales bacterium. GTDB lineage: Bacteria > Pseudomonadota > Alphaproteobacteria > Rickettsiales > UBA1997 > CALXRO01. The sequence continues at coordinate 11,347 of JAITAR010000015.1, forward strand.
ACAGCGGAATCACCTTTAGGAGCATCTTTTAGAAAATCGAAATGTTAACACAGAGAACATTTTAATTTTCTAGAACCAGCTAAGAGTCACGAATTTAAATATTTCTTTCAAACCCGTGTACTGTCATTTGACTGTGACTTTGTGGATGGGTGTGGGTAAAACAAATAAAGACACCGTCTCCGGTGTCTCTCTAATAATAAATAAAGGAAAAAATTAATTAATACATTTTCTCAATAGAAAATAATATTAATACAATGTCACTATGGAATGTATAAATAATAAGCATTGCAATGGCAAAGTACTTATGTATTGCTTAGTTGTCAATATTTCCTATAAATGGTACTCTTCCTTGGATTAGCATGGTAGGTTGTGTTAACTATTCCATTTTTATTTACTAAAATTTACCAGTTTCCATATGTTCGCCAAACTTTAGTAGTTCTTCGATTGTTATCTCTTTATTCTTTAGGTTTGCACTATTTAAAATAAAGTCCACAGTTTTATCTTCCAGAATCATATTTCTTATAGAATCTACAGATTTAGGTCTATCCTTGTAAAAGTTTATAATTTCGATTTCATGGCCTGGTCTATCCGTTGCTTCTTTCATAATTTCGCCGGTAATTTCGGAGTTACTGACTGTTATATTATTTTCACTGCTAATCTTTGACAGCAGCAAGCTAATTTTGACTTCTGAGATGGCTTCCCTCTTTAGGATTTCTTCATCAATGCTATCCTCCAGAGAATTCCTAAGATTGTATTTTTTTCTAAATTCTAGTAGATCGCTATAGTGTTCTTCAACTAGGCTTTCGGGTAGATCAAATGCCATATTTTTGTCCAGGTAGCTGAATAGCATATTTTTGATGAGTTTTTTAGAATACCTGCTGTAGTTCTTGGTTAATTCAGCGCGAATAATTTCTCTGAATTTTTCGGTACTTTCAACAGCAAAATTATTCTTTAAAAATTCATCGGTGACTGTTACCTTCTCTGCTCTGAGAATATCCAGAAGTTTTACCTCGAATATAGCTGTCTTACCGACCATTGAAGATTTATGATAGTTCAGAGGGAAGGTAACTTCAACGGTGAATTCGTCACCAGTATTTTTGTCCACAATTTGCTCCTCAAAATTATCAATCATCGTCCTAGAACCTAGTTCTAGCCAAAAATCTTCCGCATAGCTTCCAGGAAAACTGTCACCATCAATAGTGCCGGAAAAATTTATCAACACTTTATCCCCCAGCTGAGCTGCTCCATCTCTTTTCACAAAATTTTTATAGTGTGCCAGTATATTCTCGATGGATCTATCCACATCATTTTCTCCAATCAATACCTTGAGTCTGTCCAACTTGATTGTTTTAAAATCTATATTTTCTATCTCAGGTGCCAGTTCGTAGATAACACTCAATTCTATGACATCACCGTCGGGTTCCAAAATTTTAAAATTTATCTTTGGTTTTAGCGCTAATTTATAGTTATTTTCGCTGGCCAGATCAAAAACCAATTTACCTATAAAATTATCCACCGTACTTAGAAAGCAGTTGACGTATTCCCTCTTTTTAACTATGTCCAGAGGGACTTTGCCAATTCTAAAGCCGTCAAGTTTGTAGTTTTTCTGTCTCTGGGAAATAGCTCTATCTACTTCTGGCGCTATTAAATCCTTTGGAATTGAAATATCGAATTCTTTTTTCAATTTACTATCTCTGATCAGAATTTTTCTAGCTTCCATCGCCTTAAACTTTATTAATAAACATCATGAACAGATAAAAATACCACTATTCGCTAGTCGGCATATTATAGTGAACATAACTTGCAATCTTCTATAAGGCAAGTTTATTTTTAATTCACAGAGCAATAGTTCCAACGTCACATATTTTCGCACTTGTTATTTTTCCCGGAATAGTCTAGAGAATCTTTCTAGAAAAATAGCAGACATGGGAATGGGAAAAGGGGAACTAGCTGACTCCCTGAAAGGGTTTAGGCTGTGGTATAGCACTGGAGAGATTTGATGGCTGCTCTGGTTATCAATGGATCGCAGGATGGCATGAGAATCGATAGACTTCTAATCTCTGAATTTAGGGATAGTAATATCCTAGACATATGGAAATTCATAAGAAATAAAGAGATTAGAGTTAATGGAAGAGCAGTGGTACAGAACTATAGAGTAAAATGCCAAGATGTTGTTAGCTATTCTAATTTTGTAGAAAAAATTATGAAAAGCCCGTTGATTAGGAAAAGCAGCCGTGGCGTTGGCATTAGAAAACATAACTTTACTAATTTAAACACACACTCTGGTATAGGTCTGGTAACTAACAATATTATCTAT
>JAITAR010000068.1 GCA_031284025.1 Rickettsiales bacterium
AGATAATTACTCTTCTTCTCCAGCATTGCCAGCCTGCAGGCTGTCACAGCCTTAACCGCACTAATTGGATTCCTCTCTATGCAGGGAATTTGTACAAGCCCACCTATCGGATCACAGACCAGACCCAAACTATGAGTCATGGCAATTATAGCCGCATTTTCACACTGTTCCACTGTGCCGCCCAGTGCAGCACAGAGTCCTGAAGCAGCCATGGCCGTTGCAACGCCAATTTCGGCCTGGCAACCACCCTCGGCCCCCGACAGAGAGGCATTCTTCTTACAGAGAATTCCCACGGCCCCGGCCGTCAGTATAAACTTCTTAAAATCAGCAAATGTGACATTATAGAACTCCTTATAGTATTTGATGACGGCTGGTATTACTCCAGCAGATCCATTTGTGGGAGCACTAATTATTTTGCCATAGCTAGCATTCTCCTCAGAGGCGGCCATGCCTCCCAGCAGGAGAATATCAATTATCTCGAAGTGCCTAAGAGCGTTTCTCTTCATACTCTTCTCAAGAGAATGGCTTCTCCTCTTCAATCCCAGTCCGCCAGATATATTTCCTCGCCTATGAAGCCCGCTCTTCATACAATTTTTCATAATACTATATATTTCGCCCACCTTCCTATCTATTTCCCTGTCCGTTCTGAATACTCTTTCATTTTCGAGAATAATCTCCCAGACATCACTCTTCTTCTTTTTGCAGAATTTTTCCAGGTCACTCCATCTATTGAAGTTATTAGGAAATCTTGTCCCTTCGGCATCACCGCCAACGGTCTTCAGACCATTCATAGATACTATTTCACTCTTTATTTCCACAAAGCCACCGCCAACGGAGTAGTACTCCTCACTATGAATTACCCCACCACCGGAGTCAAAGGCCGTTATTATGATGCCGTTGGGATGGTAGGGAAGAGCTTCAGTTTTATGCGCCACAATATGTTTAGCACTGCTGAAATTTATACTCTTTATGTTCAGAATCTTTATCTTTCCAGATGTCCTTATGTTACGTATGATCTCACCTATTTTTTCACTATCGACCGTCTTTGGACTGAAACCCGCCAGACCGAGCTGTATGGCTATATCGGTGCCATGGCCAGTCTTCGTCAAGGCCAGAGACCCATAGAGGTCCACTTCTATTTTTTCCACATCATTCAAACGATTTTTTCTATGCAGTTCTTCGACGAAAAAAAATGCAGCCTTCATTGGTCCGACGGTATGGGAACTGGATGGCCCTATACACACCTTAAATATGTCGAATACACTTATCATCTCATTTTTCATAATAATCCCTTAATTTTTGGAAAATTAGAGGCACGGTATCCAAAGAAATGATAAATGCAACATTATTTTTCAGAGAAATATTTGAGGTTCCAGGGCCGAGGCAGATCCTGGTAACCGCATAGATATCCTAGTGGGAAAATCCCTGTGCGAACGGTAAAAATCAAGGGAAGAGAAATTGTCTCTCCTAAAGATCCTATAGGGACCAGTTCGAAAATGACGCTGAAATCGCATACTCCAGAGCTAGATGGATGGCCGATATTTTAGTTCGATCGGTTCACTTCCTAGAGATATGACCAGGCCCAGTCACATTTGTAGATGCCCTGGGCCTATGCGGGCCGGAGCTGAGATCGAAGATCGGACCAATGTAAATGGTAAAAAGGGAGAAGGGCCCCACGGGGAAAAATAACCAAACCGACGAATTATTGGGAACGTAAAAGCCATTGATACTCCGACTCCAGACAGAGCGAAAACCCGACACTAATGGCCTGGTACTTGGACTATGCCCCTGGAGATATGAGTAAAAACACAAATGCTGGCAGACGTTAACACAATAGCCGCATATTTTCAGGCGCCGCAGTTCCCGCTAGAAATATGAATAGGGTGATTACTATAGCCCCTACTCCACATTCCCACTGGCCGATGGCAAGAAGTGGAAATGAGTTGCATACATGGCGAGATCTTGTAAAAATATTATCCCTTTCTAGAATGACGGGGTTTCCATTAGTATGTGCCACATTAGCTCAGCTGGTAGAGCAACTGAGTTGTAATCAGTAGGTCGGGGGTTCGAGTCCCTTTTGTGGCACCAGGTTTAAGTCAATAATATCAAGCTTTTTCTGTATTTACGAAGAAGTTGATAATATTTCACTGAAGGGTCTGGGTCGCCCATGGGTCGCTTTTCAAAGTGAAGACAGGGTTTGTTGTTTGTCAAAATTAGTTTTCACTGTTTGCTTCCTCTAGAGTTACTCTGAAATCAATATTACGTCCAGCTATAGGGGGATGTCAGCATGTTCCTCTATGGAGTCACTTGAGTGATTACCATTTGATTTGTTTAAAAAATATCTTATATAAGAAACAAAACGATTTTCTGTGGGAAAAATACAGTTAAAAAGTCCAAAGGAAGATGTTCACGACCCGCAGCTACGGCCCGGAAAACAGAGAGGAAAATATGACAGGAAATATTACCAAAAGAGCAAACTTTACGGTGGAAGAAGCCAGTATATTCGGAAGGATTGGAGCTCAGAGAACAAACAAAATTCTAAAGGCCAAGAAGAATCTCTGCGCTGTTCTAACCGATCTAATGTGCGAGGAGGTTGGCAATTCTGGGAAAACAGTGATGGAGGCCATGTACAGAACGATTATCGACATAGCGCTCGACAACAGCTCCAGCAATATGGAAAGACTGAAGGCGGTGGAACTCTGTGATAAAATAATTGGCAGAGAAGATGTAATAAGGCTGAGCCGGTCAAGCACTATAGTTATACAGGATCTATCCAAACTTAGCGATGAGACTCTGATAAGGTTGGCAAAGGCTACTGAGAAAGAGATGGAGGATGAGGAGAGGGGGTGTTGTGTAATAGAAAGTTGATTTGTTTACATTATTGGTAGGAAGCTAGCGCGTCAGAGATCAGTCTAGTATACAACTAGGAGGGTATACAGAGTTATAGATACTGGACAGGGAATCAAATCAGTTCTGCTATTTTAATAATCTCAAACCCAGAATTTCTCAGGGGTTCAATAACTTTAATTTTGCCAGTAATCCATCTTATTTTTTGGTCTAAAATAATAATCTGTAAATATAACTTAATAAAGCAAAAAATAACTTGATAAAACAAAAACTAAGGTTATTATTACATGTACTTCAAAAAGTATGGGATAAAAATGGTCAAGAACAACAGGCTGGAGTTGACATGGCCAGGGAAAGAGGCGCAGGCAAACCCCGAGCCGCGCATTCTGCTTGAGGACAGAGAAAAATCCTACGGTGAAGATAGCGAAAATATGCTTATTCATGGCGATAACCTTTTGGCGCTCAGATCCCTTGAGGCAAACTTTAGTGGGAGGGTTAAGTGCATCTATATCGATCCACCATATAACACAGGCAATGCCTTTGAACACTATGATGATGGCTATGAACATTCCATTTGGCTTTCGCTTATGCGGGATAGATTGGAAATTTTACGCAACCTTTTGTCGGACGATGGTGCTATCATTATTCATATTGACGACGGTGAGCAAGCATACTTAAAAGTATTGATAGATGAGCTGTTTGGAAGGAGCTGTTTTGTAAACTCAATTGCTATAAGAGATTCCCATCCATCTGGCCTTAAATTATCTGCGAAAGAAAAAACAATTATAAAAACAAAAACATATATGCTTGTTTATAAAAAAGGGCCTAATTTAAGAATAAATCCCATTTATCAAAAGAGAGATCTGTGGGATACCCATTTTAATACTTTTATTGATATTGATAATGCTGATTTGTTGAAAGAAAGTTTAAGAGATGTCCTTTTAAGAGAGAATATCCTTTCTAATAGAGATAAAGTGAATGAATATAGCTTAATGAATGACAAGTTTAAAGATTTTATATTTCAAAATCAAAATAAAATTTTTCAAAGCACAAAGGAAATACCGGAAGCCCCAAAACAAGAAAGTTTAAATAATGTTGATAAAGTAATTGAATATAAAACATCTGACGGTGAAAGAAATTTTGCATATAACGGTCGACGACTCTCTCCTCTATCAAAAAGTATTCAGGATGTTGGTATTGATGGCAGTCAGGAAAAATATTTTGCAAAATTACAATGTGATTTTTGGGACGATGTAGATTTCAATAACTCTCAAAATGAAGGCGGTGTTGCTTTTGCTGCTTCAAAAAAACCAGAGTTCTTAATCGCACGTTTGTTAACAATGTTTTCATCAAAAGGCGACATTGTCTTGGATTCCTTCCTTGGTTCCGGCACAACGGCCGCCGTGGCCCACAAGATGGGGCGGCGCTGGATTGGCATAGAGTTGGGCGATCATGCTTATTCACACTGTATCCCGCGCTTACAAAAGGTTGTTGATGGCACGGACCAAGGCGGTATATCAAAATCCGTTGGCTGGACCGGCGGTGGCGGGTTCAAGTTCTACGAGTTGGCTTCATCTCTCATTGTTGAGGACGAACGGGGCAATAGAATTATCTCGAATAAATATAATGGCGATATGCTTGCCGAAGCGATGTGTAGACTTATGGGCTATAGATACGCTCCCGACAGAAAAGTATTTTGGAAACAGGGCTATGGTGCGGAGAGAAATTATATCTTCACCACAACAATCATTATGACTGCGCAATATCTCGAAGAGATTAGGTGCGCCCTGGACAGAGATAGCCTCATGATCTGCTGCTCCGCATTTATTGGGGATCCCGGGGCCTATAGAAATATCATTATAAAGCGTATTCCGCAGGTTGTTCTGGACAAATGTGAGTGGAACAGGCCCGGCTACCCCCTTCCGCTTAGAGAAGATTTCACGATGGATGACTTTGAGCATGGAGAGAAAAAGAGTCTAGAGAGAAAGGAGTTCAGAGATAAAAAAATTATAGGGGGATAAAGTGAGCGAAAATTCTAAATATATTTGTCAGCAGATGTCCCTGCGCACACCACAGGCCGAGGCTCTGAGTATTCTAGATGGTGTTGTGGACACCTTTTCGTTCTCAAAGGATCCAGACAACGGCGCCGTACTCAAAGCTAGAAATGAAGGATGTGATGCGGCCCATAATCCTGACTCAAAGAATCCCGACAACGGCGCCATACTTAAAGCTATCAATGCGTTGGATATACCTAAAAAGCTAAATATCACAAATTTTGAGCGTGACTTTCCGACAATTTGTTTTTCCATTGCAACCGGCGTCGGAAAAACGCGCTTGATGGGGGCATTTATAACCTATTTGCACCTTGAAAAAGGCGTTAAAAACTTCTTTATCATTGCGCCGAATTTAACCATTTATAGTAAGCTGATTGTGGACTTTACGCCCAATACGCCAAAATATGTGTTCCAGGGAATTCACGAGTTCAGCACAAAACAGCCACTGGTTACTACGGGTGACGATTATCATAGTATGGGTGGACTAGTCGATCGGATGTATGAGAATAGAGTTAATGTAAATATCTTCAACATATCTAAAATTAATCGCGACACGGATACCAGGGGTATACCTCGATTCCGCAGGTTTTCGGAATATCTTGGAGAGTCCTATTTCAATTATCTGCAATCGCTCCCAGACCTTGTTCTTCTAATGGACGAAGCCCATCGCTATCGTGCAGAGGCCGGAATGAAGATCATTAATCAGCTCCGAGCCGTGCTGGGATTGGAATTAACCGCTACGGCAAAAACAACTGGCGAAAATGCGAAAAATTTCAAAAATATTGTCTATCACTATCCGCTAGCGCAGGCTATCATTGACTGCTATGTCAAAAAACCAACCATAGTTGGGCGAAGCAATTTTGAGAAAAATAAATATAGTGATGAGCAGCTGGAAGAAATTAAGTTATTGGATGGGTTTGGAATTCATGAGGATATAAAAAAGGAACTTGAGGTCTATGCCCATGAGAAGTGCAAACGGCTCGTAAAACCATTTATGTTGATAATTGCACGCGATACAGCCCATGCAAATAAACTGAAGTCCAGAATTAGCAGTGCTGAGTTCAGGGACGGCATCTACAGAGATAAGGTCATTGTTGTACATTCAAAACAGAAGGGCTCGGAGCTTGACGAGAATATCGCGCTTCTATTGGAAGTGGAAAAGGCAGAAAACCCTATCGAGGTTGTTATCCACGTCAATATGTTGGCCGAAGGCTGGGATGTTAATAATCTCTATACAATTGTGCCTCTAAAACCTGCTCGAACAGATATTTTGGTGGAGCAGTCCATTGGGCGCGGTCTCCGTCTGCCCTATGGTGAGTATAGTGGTGTAGATCACATAGACCAATTGAATATAGTGGCCCATGACAAATTTAATGATATTGTGGAAACTGCAAGGAAAGAGGGTTTTGAGTTTCAGCAGCGACTGTTGGATTCTGAGGCTGACCTGGGCAGGAAGGTTGTAGTTGAAGCGCATACTCTGCTCCGGACTGCTATCGAAAACGCAGCAATTATTCCCACCATTTCAACCACTATGGCTATGCAGGATAAACCAAAAATAACCTTCAGGAATCAAATACAGAGGGACGCAGCATTGGCTTTTAATGATAGATTGGAAGACATTGGAAGGACTGTAAATTCTGTAGATGAACTGAGATCAGAGAAAATCCAGGAGCACATTATCAATGAAATTGTCCGAGATGCTAGGGCTAGGGGAGATTTGTTCACGGAGGAGCTGGCGAATGTCCTAGGAGAAACGGCAAAACAGATCACAGAATGTTTTATCGAAAGCGCAATCAAAATTCCACAGATCAGTATTTATAGTACCTACTCACAAAAAGGTGTGAAATACAGGCGTTTTACACTTGATCTAGGACCCTTTAATCGACTACAACAGTCCGAAGATGGAATCATAAGACAAGAAATAGGTACGATAAGTAATAGGATCGAACGGAGTGAAGAGGCACAACCTATTGAACATGAGGGTACAGCGGAGGATATGATTATCACCGAAATGCTCAATAGCATAGAAATTCCCTACGATAGGGAATTACTTCTATTCTTTGTGGAACAGGTGATCGGACATATCCGTAAATATGCAGCTGGCGAAGAGGAGGTCCGGAACATTGTTTTTCCTAATAGCGTACAGATAGCCAAGGCAATTATTGAGCAAATGCTGCAGAACATTATCGAGCCGGAGGAGGTGATGGTTGCCAGAGTTTCGGGTGATTACACTCCGCTTCGGCCGGTAAAACTGCTTAAAAATCTGGATGATGACGAAATATCTTTCAGAAACGAGCCAAAACATCTGTCAAATATTCGCAATATAATATTTTCAGGCTTCGAAAAGTGCCTTTACACAAAGACAAAGTTTGATAGCAACACGGAACGCAAACTGTCAGTTATTCTGGAGGATGAGCCAAAAATTCTACGCTGGGAACGTTTAACCGTGGAACAGGCAAAGGAAAAGGTATCCATGAAGTACTATGGAAAAGATCACGGGCCGCATGACTATTGTCCTGATTTCCTAGTGGAAACAACGGACAACAAATATATTGTTGAAACAAAAGCAGCAGGGAATGTGACCGCAGACGGTGATGAATCGGCAAAGAGGGAAGTGGCAAAACGCTGGTGTATGGAGGCGTCAAAATATGAACGGTCCATTGGTGGTAAGCCATGGACATACATTCTTATCCCGCATGACCAATTGGTTGCCGACTGTTCCTGGGATGGTTTGGTGGCCAGATGGAGTATTTAAACTATTCTGCGCTTAACCCGGGGACAGACTCATAAATTTGTCCCAGATGTGTCTAATGCTTAAAAAAACCTGTGTAGGATTTTCTCCGGGTAATATGGGTAATTGGGTAATAGCCATATTTTACCTATGTTCTGACATTACCCACCTATTACCCTATTACCTAATTGGGGTAATACTGAGATAAGTCTATTACCCAAATTACCCAATCCTTACCCCCAGAGGTAATGATTTTAACTTGATTTTTCACTCCATTACCCAAATTACCCATTTTCTAATGCTCACCTGGTGATTTATTTTTTATATCTGCCAGATCTTTTCTGTGAAGACGTAGAATTTTTTTCTTCCTCCGCAGATATTCTCGGTTTTCACGTTTTTATCCTTATCGGTAATAATCAAGCCCTCAGCCTTTAGTTCTTTTACAGCGTTTCTATGATCGAAACCTTTCATTATGTCACTATGAAACACCTCCGGAAAAACAAGATAGAGAATTTTGCCATCGCCCGTCTTTTTTATGTAACCAGCCATATCATAGGTTACTTTATCTTTTGGATCATTTACGTCCCTAAAACGACTGTTCCCATAGAGTTCAAAAAAATGTTTTATCTGCACCAAAATTTGCATTTTCTCCGTATTATCACTGCCACCACGCCGTTCCAGCCAATCATTAAAACACTTTATAATAGCCTCAGTCGCCTCACCACTGACCCAGCCGGTGATTCCAAACTCAGTGGCCAGCTCTCCGGCGAAGCCCAGCAGTATAAAATGGCCAAGGGCTCTTCCCATCTGTTCGCTGGAGTTCTTATGCGCCAGTCTTGATTTCAATTTAGTTGAATATTCTACAAATTTTATTTTGATTTGCTCCTTACCAATTTCCATCAGTTTTTCAATAAATTTTCTCAGGGGTGTTCCATAATATTCATTCACTTTTCTACAAAGATATTGCGAAAATTCTCCCCCATCTCGGAAATCATGGATAGTTTCAAAGGCTCCGAAGCTGTTTTCTCCGGGTTCTGCCGGAATATTCAGCAGACGTATTTCCTGACCTGCCCGAACAATTTTTTTAGCTTCATTCATATGAGTTGCGAGATCTACCTCTCCGCTAGATAGAAACAGCAAACGCCAATTATAATTGTTTTTAGCCAAATAACCGCTCTTGTTTGCTCTTAGCTTTCCTCGTCCATTGCCTAGTGTGTACACAATCTCATTTGCTTCGATCAGACTCATCTGCCCAATCTCGTCCAAAACCAGCAGACTATCATTGTGAGCAAAGGCTGCGCCCTCCAATCCATTACTTGTCGCTCGCCAACTATGGATATAATCTGAACTTCCAAAGACAGAGGCAGCTACCTTCAGTATTGTAGTTTTGCCACAGGAGCTACTGCCCACCAGATGAAAACCACAGCTTTCCAGATCAAGTGGGGTTAGCAGAGGGCTTCCAAAGGCAGTACAGAGGGCAAAGATCAGCCTACTATTGCCTTGGCAGGGTTTGGCTATATGTTCTCTCCAGTCTTCAATGGTTCCCTTGGTTTTATAGTGATTTGTGATTATGTGATCGTCACTCTGAAAATATATCATTTCTCTGCTGGTTCCTATTATGTCATCTGGTAAAACAAAAACATCGCCATACCACCCAGTCTCTCTGACAGAACGGGCATATTCGGCCGCTACTCTATAGGTATATAGATAATCCTTCAGTCTGCTACGCGCTCTGGATCCACTGGCAATGAATAGTCCTGCGTCAAGCAGACATTCCCAAAGTCCTCGGCAATCTCCGGCGAACGCAGTCAGTGGTATAGAGATTTGTTTCTCAATGCCCTCATAATCTTTGAATTTTAGGCGTAGTCCCCAATTCTCTCCATTTTTATTACGAGTTTTTGCTATCACTTCAATGGGAGAAGAAATAAACAGAGGATTATTTTCGCCGTCATCGTAGTACAGCCCATCTTTTTTGAGCATAAAGCCATTTGGTAGAGGAGGAGACTCATTGGGGATTAGAACAACGCTATGCGGTCCTTCGAAATATTTTCTCACAGCTTCTACCCCTTCGGCAATCATAAGATCATTAAAATCACATTTACCTCCGCCTTTGAGTTCTGGAATAGCCACAGCGCAGCCATATCTATTGGCTACTCTTTTTGCCTCCTCAACACCAACATTAGATGGATCATCATCCTTCAGGTCATTATCGGCAGCTATGACTATTTCTTTAGCTGGAAATTTATTTTTTAGAGCCTCAACTACTCTGTAGAGGTTATTCTTATAGAAAGCTATTGCCACAGCTTCTTCCGTAGCTTCGCGAATACTCAGACCAGTTGCTACACCTTCACAGACAATTATCCTACCCCTTGGTTTGCCAACAGAGAAATAACAACTCTCTGTTCGACCGTCCTGCATGAATAGTTTACTGCCGTCTCCACCAATATACTGCAAACTCCAAAGTTTACCCTCGGAATCTCTGAGGGGAGCAACAATCTTCCCACTTTCCATATCGTATTTTAGGCCAATGGGTTTAACTTTCTTTCTCTGGAGATATGGGTGACTATCATCGGCAAATGGCAGTTTGTTCCAAATCGCCAGAGCTTTTTCTGAAGTCTCCTCCTGAAGTTTTATTCTATCTTTTTCCTCCTCTTCTCTTATCTTTTCAAATTCCTTCATCCGTTTCCCCCACTCCTTTTTAGAATATTCATCTTTTTGTCTGGGAAAAACTTTTTCAC
>JAITAR010000003.1 GCA_031284025.1 Rickettsiales bacterium
TTCCATAGCAGATTTTTATAATCAAAATCTCCATAAAACCCTTATAATTGTTGATAAAACCAATTTCCTGCAGAGCTTTCACTATAAACTGCCACAGACGCAGCAGTCCGGCTACGCTGGCAAGCCTAGCGTTCTCTTCCAGCCACTCTCTCTGAAAACCCGGGAGATTTCTCATCTCTATGTTATTTTTCTTTATAAGTAATTTGTGTGTTATGTCAAGTAGGTCGTCTAGAAGACTTTCAACACTTCCGAGAGACAGATAGATTTCATTAAACTTTTCTAAAGAGGCGTCAATGTCCATTTTCAGCAGCAGTGAATACAGACCATAGACACTTTCTCCATTATTGAAGCCGAGAACCTTAGTTACCACGTCTTCTCCAATTTCTTTCTCGAAGTTATTAAAAGATATAACTCTATCCAGAAGGGAAAGTGAATCTCTCACCGAACCTTCAGACGAGTAGGCCAGTAGAGAGGCGGCCATACTGTCCAGCATATACCCCTCTCTTTCGGCGACTCTAATCAAATTGGCAGTCAATGCCTCCTGTGAAACTCTATTGAGATCGAATCTTATGCATCTAGATAGAACCGTAACCGGAACTTTTCTAATCTCTGTTGTTGCAAATATGAATTTAACATATTCGGGTGGTTCCTCCAATGTTTTAAGTAGTGCATTAAAGGCACTGTTGGAAAGCATATGTACTTCATCCACTATATATATTTTGTATCTAGATGAAACCGGTGCGTAGCCAAGACTATCTATTATATCCCTTATGTCGCCGACTCCTGTATGGCTAGCGGCGTCGAACTCAACCACATCCTGATCGTTGCCCATAGTAATCGCTCTGCAGTGAACACACTCAAGACATGGCTCTGGGGTTGCAATGATACCAATTCCCCTCTCCGAACAGTTTAACGATTTTGCTATTATCCTGGCCGTTGTCGTCTTACCAACCCCCCTGATCCCCGATAGTATAAAAGCATGCTGCACTCTATTTTTTACCATTGCATTGCTGAGGGTTCTCACCAAACTCCCCTGACCAATTATCTCACCGAAGGTTTGTGGTCTATATTTTCTAGCTAGCACCGTGTAGCTCGTGTTGTGTTCCATGATCCTCTAATAGTTAATGCAGCTGAGATCAGATCTAAGTACAATACTATCTCTATATTTTTGTTTCCTAAAAAACATTACAAAATCTTTTCGACCATTAAGTTTCATATTATCGAAAACCTGCAATAAATCCTTTTTTTCCGCTATCTGAGTTTGATTTACCGCTATCAGCACATCACCCCTTTCAACTCCGTTGATGTCGGCCCAGCCACCCTTTTTAACGTCCAAAACATACATTCCTCTATACTTGCTGTATAACTCATATCTTTCCACAAGATTGTCATCCACCTGACCCATAAACATACCCAATATTTCCATGGAATTGTTAGCAATTCGTCGGTTTAGGTCCGAATACTTTTTATCGAAGGGATTCTCGCTAATCTGCACTTTAAATTTTAAATATTTTTCATTTCTAAAAACCACTATTTCCACCTTACTACCTATGCTTGTGTTTCTAATCATATTTTTCAGTACGTTTGGATCATCAACCTTTGTTCCATCGTAGGATAGTATGATGTCACCCGGTAAAATTCCACTATCTTCTGCTGGACTATCCTCACCCACATATTTCACAAGAATTGCATTCTTTTTTACGTTGAAAATTTTCATATAGTCGCTGTTTGTATTGTCTAGACTCATCGTAACTACACCAAAATAGCCGTTCTGTCTATAGCCAAATTTTATCAATCTTTCGACTGTACCAACCACATGCTCATCAATAGGTAAAGCAAAACCAAGGCCATTATTTTCCCCAACTCTGGTCTGCATAAAAGTACTCATGCCAATCAATTCCCCCATGGTGTTGAATACTGGTCCTCCAGAATTGCCAGCATTCATAGCTGCATCAATTTGCATATAACTATAGCTAGGAGCAGCAGGATCCTTCATAGTTCTATTTACTGCGGATATAATTCCCGATGACACCGATATTCCAAGACCCCAGGGATTACCAATGGTAAAAACCCTTTCGCCAACCCTAACGCTGACAGATGGTTTAAGTGTAAAAAAGTTTTTGAATTTTCTACTAGCATTCACTCTGAGAAGTGCAACATCTATAAAACGATCCCGGCCAATGAGCTCAGCGTCCATTTCTTCATCGCCTATCTTTACGGTTATTTTTTCAGCATACTCAATTAAATGACTATTAGTGATAATCTTTCCATCACCACTAATCAGAAATCCGGAACCTAAAATTATGTCCTCTGGCTGATCACTGTAAGTAAAGTAATTATAATCGTGGTTTTGTCTGGACTTTACCACATTTATAGTCACTATGGCCGGGAGTACTTTCTCAACTAAATCGGCGATGTTGACAGTTTCAGTCTTATTTCCCTCATTATTCTCGGCATTCAAATTTCCGACAGTTGAGAACTTGTCAGACAATTCTCCACCTTGCTGATCTCTAGATACAGCAAAACTCCTTCTCCAGGACACGCCAAGAAAAATAAAGACGACAACTGTAGAAACCAGTCCAGATTTTCTCATTTTGTAGTACCCTCATCAAATTTATAAAATCATTATAACATTGTCCTATCCACAGGAACCTCATTCTTTCTCAGCAGAACAACAACACACCAATCCATGCTCCGGAGACAATGAATTGGTGGAGGATATTGTGGCTAAAATAGTCAAAAATCTAGTCCTGTCTCTTTCTTTCACCAAAGAATCGCAATAGATACATAAACAGATTGACAAAATCTATATATAACTCCAGTGAGCCCATAATCGCTATTTTTTCAAGTGTCTCTTCGCCACTGCCAGCATATCTACTGTGCAAAATTCTCAATTTTTGAACATCGAAGGCTACCAGCAGAGTGGAAACTATAACTCCCACAATGGAAATTGTGTATTCTAATCTACTACTCCGGAGAAATAAATTTACTAGCGATGCACTCAAAATTCCGATCAGGCCCATGAGCAAAAATGAACCCAGAGCCATCAGATCTCTTTTAGTCAGATAGCCGTACAAGCTCATACTCCCAAAGGTTATAGCTGCCGTTAAAAATGTGACAGCAATACTTTGTCCAGTATAAATCAAAAACACCGGGGACAGAGAAATACCCATAAGACATGCCACTATGGATAGTCTTCCGCGCAACTCACCAACCGTTAGCAAATATAGATTTTTCCCCATGCCGTAGATAACAAACATTGGAGCCAGCGATACAGCAACGCTAACTAGCCAGTTAGAGAAAAATATATTTAGCATTAGCCTACTACTTCCCACCAGGAAGGCTGCCAGTCCACCCACCAGCAGAGACATTCCCACATTTCTGTACACTAAATACATGTAGTCTCTGAGACTGCCATCGTACGACCGTGTACTGGAATTAGGATAAATATTTGCATACTTCATATTAACTCCTATTTAAGATGATAACTGTCATCAGTTTAGTAGCTTTGTTTAAGATTGCAAGTGTTTAAAGTTATCTGTACATACCTTAGATATGCTTAGTTTTAAGGCTTTCATGGAGTTAGTATCTATTTTTTGTTATTGTTTTGTTGTTTGTGCAACGTATTCTTGACTATAAGTCAGATAGTGTTAGCTTGTATCAAGTTAATTCAATGCATTTTATATGTTTAATAGAACTGTAAGGATTGGAAATTTTGCTATTGCCAATAACAGAAGATTCGTGTTTATAGGTGGCCCCTGCGCCATAGAGTCTATGGAGCATGCGCTGATGATGGCAAAGTCTATAAAAAAAATTTGTGATAGACTGGACGTAGATTTCATATTTAAATCATCCTTTGATAAAGCAAATAGAACTAGCATAAAAAGTGGCAGAGGCATTGGCATTGATGGAGCAGTGGAAATCTTTAAAGAAATCAAAAAAATTGTAGGTTGTCCCATAGTTACTGATTTTCACATGGCAGAACAATATAAACACCCAATAGTGGATGTCGTTGATATGGTTCAGGTGCCGGCTTTTCTCTGTAGACAAACAGATTTGCTGGAAGTCGCCGCAAAGAGTGGAAAAGTTATAAATGTGAAGAAAGGACAGTTCCTATCTCCCAGGGAAACACACTATATATACGAAAAATTCAAAACATTTGGCAATGAAAATGTAATTCTCTGTGATAGAGGTACGAGCTTTGGCTATAATACACTCATAAATGATATGATGTGCTATCCAATAATGGCTGAAACTGGCTGTCCCGTTTGTTGTGACTGTACCCATTCGGTTCAGAGACCGGGCGCCGGCGATGGCTATACTCTTGGCAACAGAGAGATGGCGGAGGTGATAGCAAGAGCTGCCGTAGCCGTTGGCGTTGCAGCTGTTTTTGCTGAGGTACATAACGATCCTGAAAAGGCTCCCTGTGATGGAACAAATATGTTAAGACTTGACCAACTGGAAAGGGTACTAACTATCCTACTGGACATAGACAAAATTATTAAAAAGAAGGCTAATTCTTCAGAGTAGATAAAATAATCACAACTAATCCGGGGGTGTAGAAATTTGTCTGCTCTGCCCGTGCTTTTTTTAAAAACGACAGGAGAGCAGAAAAGAAAAATCGTCTCTAGTAATTATATCCCATGATGTGCAAATGATAGTGGAAGATCACCTGCTCTGCTCCTCTACCACAGTTAGCAACTATCCGATAGGATTCACATCCCAGATCTTTAGCGATTTTTCTAGCTATTCTAAAAAAATATGCTATTTCTTCGTCCGAAGAGCCTTCTACAAAATCGTCAAAGCATACAAATTTCCTCTTGGGAACCAATAGCACATGTACAGGAGATTTTGGGTTTAGATCATGAAAACACAGGACATTTTCGTCTTCGTAGACCTTGTCGCAAGGTATGTCACCCACTATAATTTTCCAAAAAACGTTATTCTCGTCATATTTTCTTTGCATTTTTAAAAAAAAATCGTAGACTGTTGATATGTTACAACTAATTTGCAGGGAAGCAATGGCAAATGAATCGGATAATTTCATAAATGAATTAAAATTCGATGAGTTAAAGGAAAATATTAAGAATTTTTTGGTAAAATATTATAAATACATAATGACAATTGCTGCAGTGGTATTTATATACCGGATTGTCAGTTTTTCTATGAAAACAGTAGAGAGAAACAAAATACAGAGCTACAGCAGACGAATATTCATGAGTTTATCTTCAGAAAGGCCAGCAGAAGAGCTGGAAAAGATATACCGCGAAAAACATACTCCTCCGGTATCGAGAACTTTTTCAGGGCTAAACTTGATAGGAGAATATATAAAAAGTCATCAGTATGACAAGGTAGTAGAGATATATGAAAATATATTTAACCAAGAAAAAGATGTCTATCTTCGCTACTACGCTGGCCTTAACTTACTAATCGCCAGGCTAAATGAAGAAAAACTTAATCTCGAAGAAATCGATAAGCTGTTTTCTAAGATGGAGAATGAGGAAAATCCACTGCTTAATCTAGTGTTGGAACAGAAGGCTCTGTTTTTTCTGAGACAGAAAAAATATGTCGTAGCCTCAGAGATTATTAATGATCTTCTAAAACAAAATGAGGTAAATGACTACTTCAGGGACAGACTTAATAGATACCTGGATTTTTCCCAGAGCAACATTGGCAAATAGACCGAGATTTTTTACTAAATTTTGTTAGAACACCAATGTTAACTATAATAGTAATGGTATGAGCGATTTGGTAGCAGGAAGCGGTGCCATTTCAGATATTTTTCCCTTGACTAACTGGATCCTGGCGATTTTGGTTATGACCAGCGTCTTGGACAGTAATTTGTCGCAAACAAAGGGACTAGCTGGAATTTGTAGGAAACCCAGATCAGGCCGTTTTGTGTTCTTGTTTTTTGCGGGTTTATTTACTACAAATATTTTATTTTCCTGGTACAGCTATGGCGGAAGATTACAGTGGAACACTCTAGACTGTGTGGAATATGTAAAAATTTCAGACTATAGAATGTTCCTATTACCAATTTTGCTATCTTTACTTTACAGACTGCGAATTCCTTTTAATCTAACATTTGTGAACAGAACTATTTTTACTGGGAAAAACCTAGTGTACGAATTACTGTTGAAGACCCTTTTAAATTATTTCGTATCACTGGGAATTTCGATGATTTTTTGGAGATTGGTCCATGGAAAATTTGAAAGAAATCCTACTGCCGCCAACAGTAAATTTTGGTTTATTGTTCAATGTTTATCTATAGGAATTCTATGGTATAATTTGCTCAATGCATTTATGCCAAATTTTGCTATATACATACCGAGAAAAATCAATTTACGTGGGCTAGTTGCCTTCATATTTTCCATTTTGGTAGCACTAGCCATTGCCATTGGGGATATGTATTTTTTTCGGAGGAATCTATCGATTTCTGGCAATGAACAGCTTGATTTCAGACTATCCTCAATGTTTAATGCACTGTATATTTCTGTGATACTTTTATTTGCCCATTTCACCACCATATCTATAATAACATCATGGATATCTCTGGGACTACGCAGCGGAATGAAAATAGCTGTTGAGAATATAGAATTAAAATTTAGACCATCTCTGGAAAAAATTCTCAGAGACATCCATGTTATATTCGTTGGGATGTTAGTGGCAATTATTTTTACTAAAATTATTAGGATCTAGCTATGACTGAAAAAAAAGGTAATTCTGTGGAATTCGAAAAAAGTAGATGCATAAAATGCACGAAATGTGTGCTCCGTTGTAGTGGAGTAGTTGGCATTGGTCATCTGGCAATCAAAGGCGAGGGCAAGGAAAAATACATAGATTTTATTCAGGAAAGGCCATGTACAAATTGTGGCCAGTGTACCCTCGTATGTCCAGTCAATGCTATGAGGGAACAGTCCAGCATCGATGACGTAAAAAAACAGCTAGCCGACACTTCTAAAATTGTGATTGCACAGTGTGCTCCATCGGTCAGGTCTTCGCTGAATGAAATTTTCAAAATAGAACACAGCTCTAAAATAGAGAAAAAACTTAACAGCTGTTTCAGACTCCTAGGTTTTAAAAAAGTTTTCGATGTGAATTTCGGAGCCGACATAACTAGCATAGTTGAGGCAGACGAGTTGCTCGAGAGAATCGAAGAAAACGTCGCCCTGCCCATGTTTACCTCCTGTTGCCCGTCCTGGGTCAATTTTGTAAAAAAATACAGACCTCAGCTGCTGGAAAATTTAACAACAGCCCTGTCTCCCCAGATACACGCTGGCTTTGCCTACAAAACCTGGTGGGCGGAAAAAGAAACAATAGATCCAAAGAATATAGTGGTCGTATCTATAATGCCATGCACATCAAAGAAGGATGAAATCGAGAGTTTCAGATTTAAAGGGCTGAAGGCCGTAGACTATGTACTAACAGTTAGAGAACTAGCAAAATTGATAGAAGAAGGGAATGTAGATTTTGCCGGTCTGGAGGAGAGTGATGGAGATGCCCTGTTCAACTATTCGGGAGGAGCCGTCATCTATGGAAAAAGTGGAGGAGTCATGGAATCAGCCATACGCGTCATTAAAAGGAAAATTGAAAATAAATCCATCGATAACTTTTACCCCCAGGAGGTAAATGAAAATGGAATTTTTTTTAAAGAGTCTACGGTGAATATTGGATCTAGGACTATAAAAATAGCAATTATAGCGACTCCAAAAAATCTAATGGGTTTTATAGATAGTGGCAAATATAAAGAGTATCACTACATAGAGGTCATGAATTGCCCTGGCGGCTGTTTGGGTGGTGGTGGACAACCTCTGCTGCCAGCAAAGCCCGCTCTGGAGGCAGAATTGCTGCAGAAAAGACGAGAACTGCTACAAAATCTAGACAACAACAATGTGAAGCGCAATGCTTTGGAAAACGAAAACGCCATAGAATACCTGAATTGGGTTTCAATGAAAAATCTTAGAGAAAAACTTCTGCTAGCCAGTGTAGACTAGGCGACTATAGTTGGTCAGGTTGGTGGTTTATACTATTCATACTATTTTTGATAAAATTTACCGCTACCCTAACACAGTCGTAGTCCAATGCTCTGTGCCCAGAATTATTGTGGCAGCTGTGGGTCTCCACAGTAGCTCCGAAATTTTCTAGCAGTTTTTTGCTTGGTATCAGAAAGCTGTAGGGAACTACATCATCACCTCTGCTGTGGATCATAAGTACATTTTGTGGCGTCCTCGTGGCCGAAGTACAATTGGCCAGAGGTTCCGGATATAGACCGGAGAATGACACTATGCCACCGATGTCATAGTTTAGTCTAAGACCAGCGTAGAGCGACATCATTGCACCCTGAGAAAAACCAACGAGAAAAACATTCTCTGAATCGGTCCCACGCCTCACAATCTGGGCATCCACAAAATCACATAGCGCCCCGTGGCTTTCTTCTATAGCTTCGGCTATGGCTGCCATGTCCGTCAGTGCAAACCAGCGATAGCTTCCTGGACTCATTTGCTGAGGTGCATCCGGTGCAATGAAACAAATATCTTCGGATATGGAATAAAAATATTCACTGAGGCTAATGAAAGCTTCTCCACTGTCTCCCAGGCCGTGCAATAAAAATATAACATATCTATCTTTTCCACTCCTAGCCGGTCTTTCCACAAAATCTAGCATCTAACCCCAGTATGATTTACTGTAGACAGACTAGTTTACGATATTATTAATTGCAATTAACTGATTTAATTCTAGATAGTTAGAAACTACACTTCATTGTAGCACCAACAGAAAATGACCTATAGCCACTGGCACCCCTATAGCTGCCACCCAAAGAAATTGACACATTTTTAGCCAACTGATAGCTCAGACCCAGAGCCACAGAGCCAGACAGTTTGCCCACTTCCGTACCTCTGCTTTTCAATTTGCCCGAGCTGGCGTATTCTCTAAGGCTGGCAGAGATCTCTGGATTGGAGTAGGATAGCAGATAGCTGGTGCCCAGAGAAATGAATGGTCTGAAATTGGCCAGATCTAGAGCCATAGTCAAATTTAAATTGCTAGCTATCAAATGATGGCTGCCACCATCTATCGTTAAATTTAAAACTCCTGCACCCTCTTCGCTAAATTTGCCGTAGCTCAGCAGAGAGGTTTCTAGCGATGCCGAAGGAGTGAAAATTAGATAGCCTCTCACTCTAAATTCTTTTTCCAGCACCATAGCTGCATTAAATGTGTTGGTGGAAAAATTGGATTTTGCTATCTCATTTAGTTTTTCTATGCTTCGGTCAATTTTGTGACTATTTCTTCTGTAGGACAGATTGAGAGCTATATTGATGCCATTGATAAC
>JAITAR010000059.1 GCA_031284025.1 Rickettsiales bacterium
CAGCTCCGGCCACCGTCACGACAGCGAAAATAGCTATCAATGCCAGACTAGAGCTAAAAACAAAATTTGCTAATTTAATCACAGTCATCCTTCTCCTAAAAAATTAAAAACTATGGACAAAGGATAATATACTTTTTTGTAATTGCAAGTGACTAGGAAAAAAAGATCGGACTAATTTTTAGTTACCACACTGAATTTAGCTAGCCGATGGCTATGTTAGCTGGCAGCAGTTTCAGTGGTAATTGCAGTTGCACCTGTTGCTTTTTAATGGTAGGACTAATAATATTGCTGCTACAGCTGTCAATCGCTAGCAAAGTTCATGTGGTGACGGTCTGGGCATCCTTAGCTCAGTTGGATAGAGCAACAGCCTTCTAAGCTGTAGGTCGTGGGTTCGAATCTCTCAGGATGCACCACTTTCCAATTCCTATCATTCTACTCATTCCCATTCTGAATCGGGACACGGTCTTGACTTATAAATTGATCCGCTCCATAATGGAGGCGTCTTTTGGAAAATTCCGGTTTCTTGGTACCTTTTCTCTATGTCCGAGGAACGGGGGGATACCGGGTGTTCGTATACTTTACGATGGGGCGAAGGTTTGCCTGGTGGAATCGTTGATCTAAAAATATGGAGACTGTATGGGTAGAAATTTAATGAAAACATTCGTTACACGAAAGGAGGACGTGGAACGCAACTGGTACGTTATTGATGCGTCGGATCTAATTTTGGGAAGAATGTCTGTTGTCATAGCAAATTATCTCAGAGGCAAGAATAGGGCCTATTTTATGCCTAATGTGGATTGTGGCAGCCATGTCATAGTAATTAATGCCGGCAAAGTTGTTCTGACTGGCAATAAGGAAGCCAAGAGATTCTATTGGCATACGGGTCACATAGGCGGTATAAAATTTAGAACTATGAAACAACTGAGAACCACGGCGCCAGAGAGAATTGTAGAAAATTCTGTGCGTAGAATGATAGCTAGGAATTCTCTGGGAAGGGCTATTATGAAAAAGCTGCATGTCTACGGTGGCAGTGACCATCCACACGCGGGACAGAACCCAAAGGAGTTAGATTTGAAACTAGTGGGCAGAAAAAATTTTAAAAAGAATTAGATAAGGAGACCTAAATGACTGATGAAATAAAAGACAAGAGCAGGAGAAAAATCTCAAAGAAACCGATTACGAAAGTTTTTTCAAAGAAAAAAACTGCAGAGAGAAGCGCCGATGAAGATAGTCCAAGAGATAGTGGCTATGGGAGCGAAAATATAGAAAGAAAAGAAGAAGTCGAAGAGGATGCTGCCGTAGCTGTCGCTGGCAGTAGGCGAAGATCAGAAAAGCCAAAGGAAGTTGAGGTGAAAAAAATTTCCGATGTGCAAGTTAAAGTTTTTAAAAGTAAGCCAATTACTGGACCAGTTGGTGTGAATGGAGCTAACGATAGGGTATATGCCACGGGAAAGAGAAAGAATGCGGTAGCCAGGGTTTGGCTCAAAAAGGGTGACGGTAAAATTCTGATAAACGGCAGGAGTGTGGATGAGTATATCAAGAGACCTATCCTGGAAGTAATGATTAATACACCGTTCGCCGTGACTAGTACTGCTGGTCAATTTGATGTAAACTGTTTTGTATCGGGAGGTGGTTTGTCAGGTCAGGCAGGGGCGATAAGACATGCAATAGCTAGAGCAATGACAATCTATAGCGTTGAGGCCTATAGGAAAGAGTTGAAGTCAGCAGGATTTTTAACCAGAGATCCAAGGGTTGTGGAAAGAAAGAAGCCTGGATTGAAAAAAGCTAGAAAAGGCCAAGTATTCAGCAAAAGGTAATTTTTGAACGGGCCGATCTAATTTATTTTTCACACCTTTTTTATGGTGAAAACATAGCCACCATTCCTCACAGTTTTCAGGAAAATTGGGCTCTTTACGTTGTTCTCAATTTTCTTCCTAAGCCGTGTGATTTGCACATCAATGCTTCTTTCGTTTATTTCGCCATCTAACGCACTGCAAAGTTTTTCTCTGGAGAGAATTCTGTTAAAGTTATCGCAAAATATTCTGAGTATCCTAATCTCTGTGTCTGTCAATTTTATTAATTCACCATCTCTATACAGCTCTCCCTCTTCGTAGTGGAAAACAAAATCTCCAAAACAAAATCTATTGTTTTCCCCAGTTTCAACACCTATTCTTCTTAGAATGTTATTTATCCTGAGAATCAATTCCTTTGGTTCAAATGGTTTCGGTACATAGTCATCGGCTCCACTGGAAAGCACCTCTATCCTGTTCGAAACATCATTCATGGCTGTCAACATCACCATTGGAATTTTATTCTTGGATTTCGTAATTTTCGAAATAAATGCTAGGCCATCCTCCTCCGGCATCATGTAGTCAACCACTATCAAGTCGAATATGTATTTCTCCATTAGAATGCGAGCCTCTGTCACACAGCTGGCACTCGACACAAAGAATCCATTTTTACCTAAATATTTGCTCAGCAGAACCCTTATGCGGTCATCGTCATCGACTAGGAGCAGATGCCGATCGCTAATCATATGGTTTAAATTTTATAGCTGAAAAACGAGACGCAGAGCAACATTAAACTCCACCGTCATTTTTCTTTCTATAGTCCTCTATAGCTCTGTGTATCGCCTCCTCTGCCATAACCGAACAGTGTATTTTCACCTTCGGCAGTTCCAACTCTCTAACTATATCCTTGTTTTTGATCTCCATAGCCTCTTCAAGTGTTTTGCCAATTACCTTCTCCGTAGTCAGGGAACTGGAAGATATAGCTCCACCACAGCCAAAGGTTTTAAATTTTGCATCAACGATCACGCCATTTTCGACTTTTATTTGGAATTTTAACATATCCCCACAAACTGGGGAACCAATCACACCCGTACCTACCGACCTATCATTTTCATCGAGGGTACCCACATTTCTTGGATGTTCACAATGTTCTAACATTTTTTCAGAATACGGCATACAGACTCCTATTTTTATTAGATTATTTTGCAACGGCAACCAGAGCCGGCTTTAACACCCTCCCATTGAGAGTATAGCCTGCCTGCATAACTTCCACAATCGTACCCGCTGCACTACTACTGTTTTCAATGCCACCTATGGCTTCGTGGTAGTCGGGATTGAATTGCTCATTAAGAGGATATATCCTCCTGACATTATTTTTCTCAAAAGCCTTTTTCATTTCGCCAAAAATTAGCTCAATCCCTCCATAAAACACTTTTAAATCCTCACTTTTCTCCTTTCCACTTACGCTAGCCATTGCCAGATAAAAATCCTCCATCACATTTATTAAATCTTTCACAAAACCCGCTATCGCGTATCTCAACGCCCTTTCCCTCTCATCACTAAACCTCTTTCTTGTATTATCAAGTTCAGCCAATGTCCTAATGAATTTATCTCTCAATTCGGCATTTTCTCTAGTCAACCTAGCCTCCGGCGATTCCTCGGAAGTACTCTGCACGCAGCCATCTCCCTCCACCGGCTCTATCACGTCATCAACCGCGCCCCCCTCTCCGGAGAGGTCCTTTTTTGTCCTGAAATGATCCAGCCATTTTCTCTGCTCTCTGCGACTCTCCTCCTCGGCCATAGCACCACATTCGTTGTATTATATTTACTGCTAAACATAGGAATTATTTTAGGATTTTCAAGGTTGCCACTGGGATGCATCACAGTTGACTTTCCCCAGATAGGAGATAAATCTAGAAAATTTTATGGAGAATTCAATTTTCTAATTTTCACTCCTTCAGCATCGCTAGAAACCTCTCTGCTAAGTTACGGCAAATTTAGCGAAGATGGCGCGGGAGTTTTAAATTTAACGATAGATGGTGGCAGCCATCATCTGGTGGCTGGCAATTTAAATTTGACTATGGCTCTAGATCTAGCCAATTTCAGACCATTTATTTCCCTTGGCACCAGCTATCTGCTATCCTACTCCAATCCAGAAATCTCTGCCAGCTTTAGAGAATACTCCAGCTCTGGCAAATTGAAAAGTAGAGGTACGGAAGTGGGCAAACTTTCTGGCTCTGTGGCTCTGGGTTTGAACTATCAGTTGGCTAAAAATGTGTCAGTTTCTTTGGGTGGCAGCTATAGGGGTGCTAGCGGCTACAGGTCATTTTCTGTTGGTGCTGTGGTGGGCTATAGTTTTTAAAACTTTACAACTACAGAAGACATGTTATTATCCATCTAGATTTTAAATTTAAAATTTAAAGAAGGATGACTATGACTAAACTGGCAAATTTTGTTTTTCGCTCTAGTCTGGCGATAGCTATTATTTTTAATATCGTAGCGGTGGGCAGAGCCAAAGCTGAAGATGTGAATGATTTTGATGAACTGAAAGATGCCATCACGAATGAGAAAAAAAATATAATAAATGTAAAGCAAGACATACCCTTCACCAATGAAATAGTAATAAATCGTAGCAACCTCACCATCTCCGGACCGAGCAAAGATGTAGCGGGTCTGCTGTATGGAGGAGGCAATCATAAACTTCTTACATTTGGAGAAAATGCAAAAAATATTTCATTGAAAAATCTACATTTCGAAGGAGGCCATGATAATAGACCAAGATTCATTGATGGTGAAACTAATCCGGAGGCAGGCGGCGGGGCCATTAACCTCAGAAAGGGAACTGAAGCCATCCTAGAAAATATTACCTTCAGCAACAGTCAGACTGCAACCGACGGAGGAGCTATCTGCTCCCGGGGAATTGACAACAACAGAAATTCACTAACCTTTGGAGGACTAGCAACCTTTAAAAACAACAGTAGCGCAGGCGAGGGAGGAGCTATCTATGGCGGCAATGAAACAAAACTGACCTTCGGCGGAGATGTAACTTTCACAGAAAATAGTTCTGACGGCCATGGTGGAGCCATCCGTTCCTCGGGAGAGAATGCCGCCGACATAAATATTTTGAAATTTGAAGGAAATGCTAACTTTGTGGGAAATAGCACCACTAAAGGCGGCTTTGGTAACGGTGGAGCCATCTCCGTCGTAAATTCATCACTAACCTTTGGAGGGCTAGCAACCTTTAGAGGC
Source organism: Rickettsiales bacterium (assembly GCA_031284025.1). GTDB lineage: Bacteria > Pseudomonadota > Alphaproteobacteria > Rickettsiales > UBA1997 > CALXRO01. The sequence continues at coordinate 5,040 of JAITAR010000059.1, forward strand.
AACAGTAGCGGAAGCAATGGTGGAGCTATCTATGGCGGTGATAGAACAAAACTGATCTTCGGCGGAGAGGTAATTTTCACAGAAAATAGTTCTGACGGCCATGGTGGAGCCATCCGTTCCTGGGGAGAGAATGCCGTCGACATAAATATTTTGAAATTTGAAGGAAATGCTAACTTTGTGGGAAATAGCACCACTAAAGGCGGCTTTGGTAACGGTGGAGCCATCTCCGTTGAAAATTCATCACTAACCTTTGGAGGACTAGCAACTTTTAAAAACAACAGAAGCGCAGGTCAGGGAGGAGTTATCTATGGCCGTATTGGAACAGAACTGATCTTCGGCGGAGATGTAATTTTCACAGAAAATAGTTCTGACGGCGATGGTGGAGCCATCCGTTCCTTGGGAGAGAATGCCACTAACAAAAATATTTTGAAATTTGAAGGAAATGCTATCTTTGTGGGAAATAGCGCCACTGAAGGCAACAATGGTTACGGTGGAGCCATCTACGCCGAAAATTCATCACTAACCTTTGGAGGACTAGCAACCTTTGAAAACAACAGAGCAAGAAATGGCGGAGCTATTTTTGCCTCTGACGGCTCATCTATAGAGTTCAGAGATGGTCTTCGTCTCATTGAAAATACTACGGGAAACACAGACAGTGGAGCTCTGCATATGTGGGGAAACTCCAACGGTAAACTAGCCACCATTACTATAGTACAGAAAAATCCACTGGTGCCAACGGAATTCAGAGGAAATACATCGGGAAATGGTGGACATAATGCTGTCTTTATGCAGTATTACTCCCAACTGAAT
>JAITAR010000114.1 GCA_031284025.1 Rickettsiales bacterium
TTTGTAAGACGCGGCACCGATGATGAATGGCATGAAATATGGCTTGGCGACAGAATTAGATGGTGGGTAGAGCAGGGTCTATCCAGAGAAAATATAGCCGTAGAATACCATAAACCCGAGGACCTATCCCACTATTCAAAGAAGACCGCTGACATAGTCTACAGATTTCCTAGTGGTTTTCAGGAGTTGGAGGGTATAGCGGATAGGATGGATTTTGATCTCGGTACACATTCGAGAGATCAAAAAACTATGACTATAACGGCCAAAGTAAATAGTAATGGCGATTCAAACACTAAACTAGCAGTCAGGAATGACGACTCCGGGGAATTTGAAGTGCCCTACGTTGTAGAATCTTCGGCCGGTGTAGAACGTGGAGTACTGGCTCTATTGTCTGAAGCCTATGAGGAGGAAGAACTAGATAATAATAATTCAAGAATAGTTTTAAAACTTAAAAAACATCTGGCGCCGGTTAAGATAGCCATAGTCCCTCTAGCTAAAAATAGCAAGGAGATTGTTAATAAATGTCTCGATCTGAAAAAACAGCTACAAAAACTTGCTTTGGGTAAGATAAAATTTGAAGACACAGGCAACATAGGCAAGGCCTATAGACGAAATGATGAGATTGGTACTCCCCTATGCCTTACTGTCGACTTTAAAACCTTCGAAGGGGAGGTGGAAACGGTAACGGTGAGAGACAGAGATACGATGCAGCAGAAAAGAGTAGACGTTGGTGAGTTAACTTCAATGGTTAGCGACTACTTTCGCTAAACCTATGCATTTTACTCAATCTGTGATAAATCTAGAGTAAGCCCATATTTTTACCGAATTCCTCGGCGAATTTTTTTTGCTCCGTTTCATCTAGACTATTAAGATCCTTATCTACCCCATTTTTGTTCATAGATTTCTGCATCTCTTCGCCATAGTTGTTGAGAATACTCTCAGTTTTTGCTTCCTTTTCAAATTCTTTACTTTTTTTATCTAAAACGGTTTTAGCGATTTTTTCATCCTCTTTCTTTTTATCCTTATCAGAGAGGCTGTTATAGTTATCCTTTCTTTCTTTTGCTATATCATTTTGAAAGGCAGAACTGTTTTTATAGTTTGACATTTTTTTATCTTTTCCGGACTTAGCGTCCTTGAAATATTTGTCTCTCCTCTGTGCTTTATCCGTTCTCTTTTTACTTTGCTCTTCCCCATACTTTCTGATTGCTCTGCCACCCATTCTATCGGCCATGCCCTTACCGAAAGCAATCCCAGTATCTTTCATGAACTTTTTCGCCGCATTACCCCCACTCTCGAGAGCCTTATTGGCTATTCCAGCAATGCCACCACCTATGCCCATGCCTCCACCGAAAATATTCTGACCGAGTTCTGTGGCTCCAGTCACAAATTTACTCATAAGTACACCAACTATGTAGAATGTCATTATACTGTAGAAGGTTGGCATTCCCTCATTTATGGTGTTTATTCCAGCTAGAGAGGTGTTTGGTATTTTCCAAAAAGAAATGAGAGAAAGTGGGATTCCGGCTATATTCATGTTTAATATGGGAAGCCAGCACACTGTATAATTAAATACAGATATTATGAAGTTATAAATTATCATATTGAAGAATGACAATGTCATGACTAGAAATATCTGTTGGCCAGCAAATCCTATAAGTAGATTTAGCCAGTTGTCGAATGTCTTTTTGGTTTTCTCAAAGAACATAAATAGAACTACCAGAGGAAAAAAACAAAATACCAATGACATGTACACCTGAGAGTTCAGATACATTATAATTGCTGAAAATACGCCTATTATGTAGTTTATGACCGTTACCAGTACTAGATAAAGATAGATTAGACCAAACCAGCTGGAAAATGCGAGACCTAGTATTTTGCATATTACTGGATCCGAAAATATAAGCTCAAGATTACTGAAGCAGGTGGAAAATATTACCGACTTGTCGGAAAAATCTTGTCTAGCTAGGGCTAGCGATAAATCCGAGTCGATATTCATCTCGAAGGAGCCAGCTATCAGGAAAAGTACTGAATCAACCCCCGCTTTAAAAAATTTTATTATGTAGTTGTTAAAAAAATCCCATCCATTAGGACTAATTATAAAATATATGAAGCAAACTTTGATTATCTTTGGAATGATTTCCGACTGGGTAAAGCTACTCAATCCAAAAAAGTAGCCAAAACCGTAGAAAATTATCATTAAAACTAGTGACAATTTGGCAATAAATTGATACAGAGGATCATTTATGAAATTTTCATAGATATTTTTTACAAAACCTCTTCCATCGTAGAATTCCTCACATTTAGCTGTTCCAAAGCCACAGCCTTTAAAGCAGTGCATATTACTTTCTGTGTCATCCGATTTATAGTGACATTCATTTCCATTGTTAATTACATCGGTGTTATTATATATAAAGCATGCACCATTTTCCGTATCATTTTCATCACACAGTCTTTTTCCGCCGTTTGAGTTTACACTCAGTCTCACAATAGAACCATCAACAAAACCCAATACTGTGTTAAAAAAATTTCTAAAATACGTTATCACTATATTTTCTGATTTGTTGATAGTTCTAATTTTTATTTGATAGGATCCGGAATTATCAGTCATGCTGCTATCAATATCTATAATTTTGAAAAATAAGTTCTTTGTGCTACTGGAGTCAGCTTCCAGATAGCTGTTCCCCTCGGCAAAGTTAATTTCATCTGAAAATTCAACGCCAAGCCTGCCGTTGTTAGACTTTAGAGTTCCAGTGGTATCAAATCTGTATTTGCTACAATCACCAGCGGCAACGTTGTCACCAGTACATGGTGGACAGAGTTCATAGTCATCTGAAGAATTCCCGCAGTACTTAACTATATTGACGATCCTGTTGCTAGTGTCCATGGATCCCTTGTAGGTAGTGTTAATATTACTACTGCCATTGGCAAATTGTATTTGATTTGGATTGCCAAAATACGCCTTGTTGTTATAGCCCATGAATACAGCCAATCTTTCGCCATTTACATAATTTCTGGAACTACCTATGATAATTTTTACTACTGCGTCGCTTTTTAATTCCGAAATGGAACATTCTCTCAACTTGTTCATAAAGGAAGAGGTAGACGTTGTTCCGCATTTTTCAAAATCTCTAAGTATAAAAAAGGTAGCAAAATAGGTGCCGTTTAGATTTATCGGACGATTGTACTTCATATGAAAGTAATCATTGTCTGCATTACTATCTGTGTAGGAAACTTCTAAATTTTTTATAATTCCCTCATCGCCGGAAAATTGATGTAACTTTGCAGCCCCCAATTTTATATCGACATTTGTCAATTTGCCACTTTCGTCAATTGATTCTGTGGTAGCGGAAACATTAGTGCTGATTCTGCTGATTAGATTTTTAAGGCGTCCTCTGTAATTGCTAGCGTCATAGCATTGGATGATATCGTTTGTACACGCCATATTCGACCCGTTTGTTTCACTGCAAAAGTTTCTATAATAGTCTAGCTGCGATTTGTAGGATGTGTAGCCCGTAGAACTATTCTCTCCGGAATCTTCGCTATTGTCCTGCGATGTATTTATGGTATTGTTTTCAGCCTGCGTATTAAAAAAACTTTTAAGTGCATCTATTTTATCTTCAATATTGCTAGCACTGGCAATTTCAGGAAGACTAGTGAGTGGAGTTTTGTATGATTGCGAATTTTCACCATTGTCACTGGAAGAGCTAGTAAACATGAGATAACCACTATTGGCACTATTCAGGTGAGCTGAACATTCTATGGCCTTTTCATAGACATGGGTTATGAATGGTTCGATACAGTCACTGTAGCACGTATGACCTATGGGAATGTTTTTGCAGGCTTCATAGGAAGAATAGACATTATTCCAAAAGCTTGCAATTCTGGCTCGCGGAGCATTCGATGCCTGGTCGGCATTCAAAGAATTAGTGGCGCTTACGCAGCTTGAATCTGTGTAGCTCATATTTGTGAAATTAGTCGTAAATTCTTCACCTATCATGCAGGCGTCTGTATCTAGAGTACAAACTCCTTTTTCCTGGCCTTCACCAATTTCTACGCTGCCAAAGGTGCCACCCTCGGTTTTGCACCTATTTTCAAGATTATAGGTTTCCTTGGCAGATCCATAGCAGAAGTATAGCGGCCTTTCCTTTATGAAAATACTTAGTCCAAGACCATAGCCTATAAATTTTGATTCAGCTATTGTGCTAGTTGTTTTTATTTCTATGTCCTTTAATCCATCAAGTTTTAACCAATTGCTGTAGTCTAGTCTTAATTTTTGTCCTTTTCTCACAAAAATTGATTTTGACATGATTGTTGTATTCAAATTGTCATTGTCTAAATCTTCCAGTTCATTAGCTCCTAAAATTCCAATACTCTCATCGGCAAATTGCGTCCTGTTACTCTGATCCTCGAAAAATTCATCTATCTTGTAATACAGATTCTTCCCCGCATTGGAGTCCATGCCACTTGTGGTCAGAGCGGCGGGATTCAACAAAGTATATTTTATAGTATCTCCAGAAGAAATTGTCACATCTGGAATGTGAAAAAACATTAGGCCACCGATCCCTATATCGTAGTCTTTCATAGGCAAGAGTTTTATAAGTAGCCCGCGCGAGCACAGAGGAGAGTTGTTATCGCCAGATTTTGCTATTGTAATAATATAGTCAGTCCCCGTGTTATCTTCCTGCAGAAATTGGTTAAATACTATCTCATGACCATCGCTATCCTTTAAAACTTGCCATTTTTCCTCTAAAGAGGCAGAAATATCATAGCTAACGCTGTAGATGCCCTTAGTAAGTTCTCCAGTTTTATCACTGTCATTGGCCATATATTTTTTAGGATCTTCTACACTATAGCTGCAGATATTGTTGTCGTTACTCCTACTTCCTATGTATTTAATTGCTATCTTTATGGCAGCCCTTTTTCCAAGGACTATTCTGAAACTTTCGTTCGAATCGTTCCATAGAAAGCCATCCAAAATTTCAGGTCCGAGTTTCTGTTTGATGTATATAGTTTTATTATCCGTTCCCTCATAGGAAACAAAATTCACAAAATTGGTTTGCCTGTTGGTAAATGGTTCACTAGAGCCACCCTGTGAAATTGTACCTGTTTTTTCTATATGTTTAATTCTATCATTTGCGTATCTATGATAATCCCCATTAAACACTCTAGGGGCTGGTAGATTATCGCTACTACTGTAGTAGCTATCTAGTTTATTCGCCAATGTACTTGATTCGGATGATAAAGCGTCGATGCTATTTATGAGATTTGTGTAGTTAAAGCTACAGTTAGCACTGCCTTGCTCAAACTCATCTATATCGTAGCTACATTTAAAAGCTCTGAAATTTGGCTGCTGTGTCAGCTTCGTTTCAGCTTCTCCACTACTCAGCGGTATTAGATTCTCTTTAGCGGCGGTGAAACTTAGATGTATTTTTTCCCTTATGTTATCTAGATTTTCCATGGTATTAATTTTTGCCGTTTCAGCCGTTCCTGCATTCTTTTTAACCTTAATTTTTAGGTCCAAGCTGCTATTACCCCTAGCTATAGGTTGTTTATAGCGTGTATCGGGAACTCCAATTACATTAAAATCCATATCTACCGTCGAGCTGGTCGAATCAAGTTTTATGCTGCCAGTTGCCGTTATAGTAACGAACACATCTCTGTTAAGCTTTATTCCCACGTAGGTGCTGTCTGTTTTTATACTAGCCTTGGTCCACATGGCCTCTTCCGGAGTTGAATTGGATTCACAGCTATTAATACAGTGTTCAACACACTTTAGATACACAGTTTTTGCAGCAGCGTTGGCATCTGCCTGCTCGATGCCATTGGCTCCCACAACTACTTTACCATTGTCCATGGGATCTGCATCCGAGCATTTTGCATTTTCTATAGGATTATCACCTACAGTAGTAAATTTTTCAAAATCTCCTGATAAAGTTGCATAGCTGTTTTTGATGGACGGCAGCGATGTTGTGCTAAGACAATTTTTTATAGACAAATTTCCATTTTCTCCGTAGCTTTTAAAATTATCGTAGTAGCAATTATTTTCAGCCGCTGCTAAATTAATTAGGTCAGTATTTCCGATATTGCCAATATCTTCCGAATAATAGCAAAGGTCCATATTGTCACAGGAATTTATCAGTGGCAGAAGCAGAAAAATAAAAAAAATCCATCGTCGCGTGTCCATAATTATTATTTTTTTGATAATTACGCAATGTAATTAGTACTACAACTATTATTATTTTCAATATTATTAAAATTTAAATAAAGTGTAATATATAAGTAATTAATGCCAAATTATAGACATAATTGTTGGATATTTAGTCATTAAATTTTTTTAATTAATAAATATTAGTATCAAAAAAATTCAAAAAATTCTCAGCAAATTTCCAAAACTGGTTAACAAAATGTAGCATTCTACAATTTTTTCGGGCTTTAATTTTTCCATAAGTTTCTTATATAATTCCAATTGTTTTTTATATTCAATCGGTAGATCTTCAGGATTTTTATAATTATTTTTAGTATTTTTGTAGTCGAGAACTATAATTTTACCGTCAAATTCACCAAGTCTATCTATTTTTCCCGATACGGTAAATCCATCAATTTCACCAATTATGGGAACCTCTGCCTTTGAATTTTCTTCGAAGAATTTTTGGAAATCCTTGCTATCAAGTATTCCCACAGCTATTTTTTTTGCCTCATCTATAATGGCTAGTGGTAAATTTTTGGCCATGCGTCCGCTGATACTGCTAGAAATTTCATCCCAGTGGCTACGATCGACCTTTGGTAAAATTTCCAACAATCTATGAACCATTTTACCTTTTAACAGTGGATCACCATAGCCGTCGCTGGAGACATCTCTATCATGATAATTGAAAAACGTTGACGGAAAAATTATTTTTCTAGGCAACTCCTGCGGCACATATTTTCTAATATTTTTGAGTGCTCGGCTAATCCTCTCCAATTCGAATTCGTCATTTTCCACAGCAACGGTATCGCTCTGTTCTTTATTTCTCGATGCTTCGCCGTAGGTGAATTTTCTGTCAAAATTACCCACTTCATCTCTGTGAGAAAACTCAAAGTCTTCTTCTCTGGCTCCAAGTTTTTCCAGAGCTTTTCTAGAAATATCATACCACGTGCTGTGGACCGCCTCGTCATCGTTATCAGTCGATGATCTACCTGCTACTCCACACAGATATAGCTCATTCTCCGCCCTGGTTATAGCTACATAGAATAATCTTAAATATTCGGAGTACAGTTCCTCCTCACTATTTTTTTTGATTCTATCCAAAATATTCGAACTAGAATCCGATTTGTACAACGGTTGTTCATAGCCTCTGCCGCTATCAATCCAAAATATTTTTTCCCTAGCCAGATCCACCGTAGAATTTGAATCGCCGATAAAAACAACTGGCGCCTGTAGACCCTTGGAGGCGTGAATTGTCATTATTCTAACCTGATTAGCATCATTAGACTCTAAATTTTTCTTTATATCACTCTTGCTGTTGGCTACAAAATTTACAAAGGACAGTAGAGAAGAATTATTATCATCTTCATAGTTTTGGACGAATAGTAAAAACTTATTTAAAATATCGTTAGTATCAGAACTAAATCTTCTAAGAATTTTTTCTCTAAAGCCACAGTCCTCTAGAAGATAAAAACACAATTCATAGACACCAAGTCTATGACTTTCATCAATTATTTGTCTCAATATTTCATATTTTTCCAAAAAATTATCTCTGAGGGCTTCAAATAAACATATTCCATGCTCCATTCCGTATCTGCAGATTCTATATAGGTCATCTTCAGCCATGGCCAAAAATGGAGATTTAATTATATTGGCCAGACTAAGGTCATCATTTTGAAATAGAGTAAATGTAAATAGAGAAATGAAATCTTGTACCACAATGTGATCAAATAGATTTAATCTGTCAAGGCCAGCATTAGGAATACTATGTTCATTGAAACTCTTCAGCAGATAGGAAAGAAATATGTGATTCCTGCTGCGTACTAGTACCATAATATCTCCGTAGCCAATTTTTCTGTAATTTCCCTGCCTATCTATGATAACTCTATCTGATTGCACTAAAGTCGCTATTTTTTCTCCGATATATTTAGCCAACAGCTCCTGTTTCTTCGCTTCAGCATTGTTATCAAAATTTATCTCCCATGCTTTTTTCTCCCTGGCCTCGATGCTGACTAATGGCCACAGTTCGACAAGACCGGTGCCCATTCTACTGCTGCTATGCTCTATGGTACCATCCAAAGTTGATATTTTTTTTGCATTTCTCTGATCTCTAAAAACCTCATCAACAAAATTCAGTATAGTAGCTACAGATCTAAAAGATTGCCTTAGATTTAGTTTAAATAATTTTTTTCCACAGCCTTCAATCAAGTTTCTATAGAAATGATACTTTTCACTGAACATTCCAGGATTAGCATCCTGGAACTTAAAAATTGACTGTTTCTCATCGCCTACCACAAACAGACTTCTTGGATTTTTGGAGCTACCGACACCGGTGAAAAAATCACCAGACAGACTCTCCACTATTTTCCACTGGAGAGTCGAAGTGTCCTGTGCCTCATCGATGAGAATATGTTCAATTTCACAATCCAATTTATAGTTAATCCACATTGACTGTTCGCTGTTATTCAGTAATTCCAGAGTAGTTATTATTAGATCATCAAAATCCAACAGTCCCCTACCGTGTTTAAGCTTTCTATAGTTTCTCACTATTCCTAGAGTGACATCTATGGCTGCCATGGTTAAATTGTAGTTTCGTACATTTTCTATATTTTGGACAAAGCTATAGCATCTCTCCTGCTCCTCCACGTAGATATTACTTCCCAGCGGTCCGGTCAAATCATTCAGTCTTTTTAGAAACTTATTTCCTAAATTTCTTTTCTCAAATTTTCTCGTCAGAAAAATGTTTAGGTAGGTTTTTCTATTGTTCTCACTGCCATCGGCTATGAATTCCGATACTATCCTCAGTCTCTCTTCATCGTTCACCTTCTGTCCACCACCATCCACGTGATTGGCCAGTGTTTCACATAGAGTCAGCAGATCTGAACGACTGTGACTGTTAAATTGATCTATAATCCCATTTTCATCAGTCTCGCCAATGGCGAGGATTTTCTTTAGCTCATTCTTGTAGTCAAATTTTTCCATAAGCTCAAAATTTTTCCTCTTCGAGATTAGATAGTTTATGAAACTATAAAAATCTTCTTCATTTTTTTCAAAAATCAGCAGTCTAAGGCTTCTATGTATATCCTGACTAGTCTCTGAGCTATTCAGCAAATTTTCTATAGATTCTCTTATCAAAGCTAGCGATTTGGACTCATCTATGACTTCAAAATTATGTGAAATTCTGGCTTCTATAGGAAAACGACTCAGCAGCTGCTGGCAAAACGCGTGTATAGTGAAAATTTTTAGACTGTCTAGGTTATCTATTGTTTTTGCAAATAGATTTCCTTCATAAATTATATTGAAATATAAGAATTGATCTTTATTTTTAAAATAATATTTTGATTGGATTATATTTGAAACCACATTGAAGGAAGTTTAAAA
>JAITAR010000088.1 GCA_031284025.1 Rickettsiales bacterium
TGCTCTGTTCATGGTGCTGATTAGTCCTCGCCCCGGGACTCTAGCGGGAAGTAGTTATTTTACAAGTTTTTCGGGACTGACCCCAATATATAGTTGAGTTTTTCTAAGGTTGATGTAGAGATTCTATCTGAAACTCGCTAATGGCAGAACATTATATATGCCGAAATAGCTCAGCTGGTAGAGCACCTGATTCGTAATCAGTAGGTCGGAGGTTCAAATCCTCTTTTCGGCACCAGGGTTTCTGAGGATAGTCTGGGAGATTTTCCCCGAGGGTAACACTACTTTGAATTATCTGGGACTCTCTACACAGATTCCTGCAAAATATGTGTTTATTTCCAGTGGCAGCTCACGGAAATATAAAATTGGGAATCTTGATTTAGAATTTCGCCATAGAGTTTTCTCCGAGACGGCTAATGGTTCTCTCTTGTCATTTTCTTCCGCATCAAATCGATTGATTATCTATTAAAAGTCCTCTATAACTGTGCCTTCGCTCTGAAAGGCAACCCATAGATGACCGAAAAATTTTTCTAAGAATTTTTAGACTGAACATCACAAAAGCTCCATAATGCTAGCTAAAACATGGTGGGCGCGAAGGGATTTGAACCCTTGACCCATTGGCTAAAAGTCAAAGAACAAGTATTAAATATTAAAATACAGCGCCCTATAATCGCTCAGAAAAACCCTGCTATTGCAACAATTTAGTGTTATAATGGCCTGTGGGTTTTTCTTTTTTTAGATGGAATTGCTCACAGTGTGCTTACAATGTGCACACAATGTGTTTACAAGTTATTTTGGTGGAATGGTGGAAGATAATGCTAAAAAGGTCTATGTGTCTATGGACAGGCTTATAGATTTTTAACGGAGGGCCTAAGAATGAAGATAACTAAGATTAGTGTGGATGAAATAGACTATCCCGGGAATGGTCAGGTATTCTATTGGGATGATACTCTGATGGGTTTTGGACTGTGGATAACTTCCACAAGAAAAACCTATGTAGACAAATCAAGAGTCGGGGGAAGAACTGTCAGAAACACAATAGCTTTGCATGGTTCCATGACGCCGGAGGAGGCGCGCAGAGAGGCAAAGAATATCCTGGGTATGTCGTCTTGAGATACATGACCCCCACAACAAAGGTACAATATACAACGGCTCTCAATAGTATTTCTAGAATCTAGAAAAATAGAGTCATTGGAACAATTAACAGAAATATTGTGGGAAAAAATTCAAAAAAGTTTCAATAGTGATAAATTTATCTTGCATCTAAAGGAATGTGAGTTTAGATTCAACAATAGAAACAGGAGTAAAATGGAATGTGAAAAGAATATGTCTGAGCTACTAAAACATTATTTGGAGTATAATTCAATATATTACTCCAAGAAAGTTATAAATAACAAAATGTAGAAAGTAGGAAACTAGTCAAGCCCATTAATTCTTTTCAAAACAATCGAATCTACGGAGGTATATTATGAAAATCATCATTCAGGCGGGTGGGCTTGGGACTCGCATGAAGAATTTGACATCTGTAAAGCCGAAATCGCTTGTTTCGGCAAAATATATGCCGATAATTTTTCATCTGTTCAAGAAGTATCCGAATGATGAGTTCATTATCATCGGCGACTATAAGTTTGATGTGCTTGACCGCTATCTCGCCACATTTGCTAAAAACGTAAATTACATGCTTATTCGCTCGATCGAGAAGGGAAATGCTGCCGGAATTAAAGATGCGGTTTCATACATACCAGCTAATGAACCATTTATGATTATTTGGTCAGATATTATCCTATCTGATGTGTTTGCAATAAATGAAATCAAAGACGGCTGCCAGGTCGGAATTGCTGATTTCCCCTGCTCCTGGAGTTTAGTCGATGGAAAACTGGAGCAGATTGAGAGGCAGGGTACCGGAGTTGCTGGTCTATATGTTTTCAATAACAAATCGTGGTTTGGTGATTTTCCACGCGCAGGTTCATTCACCGAATGGTTGCAGGCAAATAAAATTCCACTCACTCCAATTTCCCTTATGGGTAGCATAGACGTTGGGACGCTGGAGGCCTACAAAAAAATCAATAGTACAGCAAATCGCTGTCGTCCCTATAATAGAATAGAGTTTATTGGAGGGAAAGTTGTGAAAACTGGCCTGACCGCCGAAGCAATAAAGTTGATAGAGCGCGAGGTTGTTTGGTACAGAAAAATGTCCGACTATGGATTCAATGCGGTGCCGAAGGTCTACGCCACAGATCCACTGACGCTTGAGTATATAGATGGAACAAATATATTCCTGGCGGAACTCTCTACAGAGCAAAAACGACAGACTTTGGACAGAATTATTTCCACACTTTCCACTCTGCATGGATATGAAACTGCACCCGCATCTGCCTGGGATATGTACACAGAGTATTTCGGTAAAACAATTCATCGTCTACAGACGATTCAATACGTTTTGCCCTTTGGCTTTGATAGAACAATTAGAATCAATGGAAAGGACTGCGTAAATATTCTGTACTATCCGCATCTGCTGCGCAAAGCAGTTCTGGATACTCTGATGAATATAAAATCCTATGTCCCAATACACGGCGATTGCCAGTTGTCTAACACGATGATTGACAGAGAGGGTAAGATCTATTTCATAGACGCGCGCGGATACTTCGGCAAATCACAGGTCCTTGGTGACGCTCGCTACGACTGGGCAAAAGTTTACTATGCTATCTGGGGCAATTTTGACCAATTTAATGTAAAGAACTTTGACCTTGAAATAAATGGAGCCGTAAATTTTTCGGTTCACAGTGGTGGATGGGAACACCTGACAGAATATTTTCTAAAATCTATTCCTGTGGCCGAGGCGAATGTGAAAGAAATAAAATTGATTCATGCCATCATATGGCTGTCACTGGCATCCCATGCCTGGGAGGATTTTGATTCGATGTGCGTTGCATTCTACGACGGAATTTTTTTATTCAGCGAATGGCTGGAGGACTATGGTGATAGTAAATAGTACTCTGATGCTTTCGCCGTTAGCCCACAGTTGGCTGCTAGATCTTGACGGTACACTGGTGGAACATAATGGATATAAAATTGGTGAGGACAAATGGCTACCGGGTGCGTTAGATTTTCTACGCTCCATCCCAGCCGATGATTACATTCTGATCCTGACGGCGCGATCCGAGGATTTCGCACCAGAAAAGACCAGAGCATTTTTGGCAAAACACAATGTCCGATACAATGAGATTTTATTCGGACTACCACAGGGCGAGCGAATTCTGTTGAACGATGATAAGCCATCTGGTCTACGCTGTGCTTATTCTGTCTGTCCCAGAAGAGATGAAGGATTGGAAAATTTGAAAATTGAAATTAACGGGGAGTTATAAATGCAAATTTTAAAACCGATAGTCCATGAAACAATCTGGGGTGGTGCGAAGCTAACACCATTCAGTGGAAGTGATTGCCAAAAAATTGGACACCTATATTCCGCGATTGATACCGAAGAGTTTCGGAACGAAATTATCAGCGGCAGGGATAGGGGAAAAAATCTACACGAATGGTTCATAGAAAACCGCCATAGCTATGGGCTTGGCAACTATGAAGAATTGCCAATTCTGATGGCGCTGGTTGAGGCGGACGATGACCTATCTATTCAGGTCCATCCAGACGACAAAATGGCGCAGAAACTTGAAAATAAACCATTTGGCAAGAATGAATCTTTCTATACTTTGCAGGCACCGATCTGTGGCAAAATGTATAATGGCTGTCTTGCGACAAACGCGGATGATATGAGACAGAAAATCGCCGAAGGCCGCGTCCGCGAGACTCTGGACATGATGCCCTGTGATGTGGGAGATTATGTCTATATCGTTGCTGGAACGCTGCATGCCGCAACGGCTGGTTCGCTACATTTTGAAGTAGAGGAAAATTGTGAGAAGACCTATCGCTTTTGGGACTATGATCGTACGGATAAAAATGGAAACAAACGGCCGCTGCACCTCGAGAAAGCACTGGCCTGCCTTGATGTGAAAAAGAAATCTATGGCGATCAGATACAGAGACGACGAGCCCATTGAAGAGCGCATGTATTCAACACGCCATATTGTGGACAAAAATAGTTTCACAAACAGAGGGAATATGTTCTCGTTTGCAATTATGCTGAGGGGAGGGGGAACAATTGGTGACGTACGTGTACTGCCAGGAACAGCGGTAATGCTGGATGCTGGTGAGACATTTGATACATCCGATTCTGAGTGGATTATCACAACACCAAAGGTAGCCCAATGAGACAGGTACTCTCACCTAGTATAATGTGCGCAGATTTCGGGAATCTGCGAGAAGAGGTGGCAGAATTAGATGCGGCTGGCGTAGATATTTTTCATATGGATATAATGGATGGCGAATTTGTGCCAAATTTTGCGCTGTCCTGGTACGATTTTGCTATGGTAAGGTCTATGACTGATAGGCCGCTTGATGTGCATCTGATGGTAAAAAATCCAGCAGTGTATTTGCCCTATGCATTCAAAAACAAGGCAAATATAATTTATGTTCACTATGAATCTGGTAACTCAAGCAACTACCTCTATGAAATCAAAGATAATGGTGTGGAAGCGGGATTAGCAATAAACCCCAACACGAAACTGGAAGATTTTCATTCTCTATTGCCTCTGGTGGACAAATTGCTAATTATGCGTGTGCATCCAGGATTTGCGGGTCGACCTTCGGTGCCGGAGGTTGAATATAAAATTAGCCAACTAGTATCCCTGAAAAATCGTAAATTCAGGATTGCACTGGATGGTGCAGTGTCTCCCGAAGCGATTGCAAAATGGAGTGCCGAGGGTGTTGAGGAGTTTGTTCTGGGGACAGCAAGCGGAATGTTCGGCATAAAACGTGCCGGACGCAGCTATGACAAAATAATTAGCAATATTAGGTGTACAATCAATGGGAAGGATTAAAAAAGCCATTTTAAAACTACTATGTTTCCTGATTCCATCAAAGAGAATTCGTCATGCCGTTAGGAGGGAATTGAATATTTCAGTCAGGGAAAAGTTTGTAATGGTATCTGGCACAGTTGGGGTTATATCCTGGAGTAATTATATGCTTGAACATAACATGCCAGAGAAGGTTGCGGCGCTGCGCCACGGACTTGATGCCGAATCCAATGCGACCATTGACAGATTTTTTAAATATATGACGATTTTACCAGAAAACTGTTATGGTAAGTATAAAGTTCTGCGGAAATCTTTGATAGATTCTCGTGCAACACCTGAAGAATGGGCAGCAATGAAAACATATGAGGCAAACCTGGAGCAGTATCGTAGAGATTATCTTTTAGACAAAGAGGATGACAGATATGTCGATGTATTTCTGACGCATACAGGACTTGCAGGGACAAATAGAGCAACTAGGGATTACATAGCGGGTAAAGATTTTATTGATGGTGGTGCCTACATTGGTGATTCTGCGCTTGTCTATATTAAAAACTACAATCCCAAAAAGGTCTGGTCATTCGAAATATCGCCCAAAAATCTTGAGCGTTACCCCAGAGTTATGAAAATGAACGGCATAAATAAAGATAAGTATGAGTTGGTGCCGATGGGTATTTCTAGTGAAAAAGGAATAGCCAGGTTTGATGACTATGGAGGTGGAGCTGTATCGTTGAAGTGTGCCGGTGACACAGAGACATGTCTAGTGGATTTAGATTCATTTACAAGAGAAAATAACCTAAAGGTTGGTTATATTAAGACAGATATTGAAGGGGCTGGGTTAGATGCGCTTATGGGTATGTGGGAAACAATAGGACGCGATAGGCCGGTTTTAACGCTCTCTATTTACCATAGTCCGATAGAGTTTTTTGAAATGAAGCCCTATTTGGAAGAAATAGTAAAAGATATAAACTATACGATTATGATAAGGAAATACCATCCCTATCCAGATGTTTTCTCAGAGATTGCAATATTCGCGTATCCTAGAGAATTGGAATAGTAAACATTAAAATAAAAAAATATGAAAATACTGAAGAAAGTTAAGATTAAACTAAAAGACGGCGGGATTATCAGACGTTTCTACCTGTTTAAACGCTATCCCATATTTCAACATACTATGAAAAATGGGAGAGGACACTTTTCCTGGTTCAAAAAAACTAATGCACGTAAAGACCAACGCGTTTTCTATCTGAAGGTGAATCGTCCGCACTGCACGGCGTATCAGTGTGTTCAGCAGTGGCTGGACATAGCAGAGGCGGTGGATGCCTTTTGCTATTTTGTCTGTGATGATAGGAAAATGGAACTTGGTATTTTTAAAAATGTGAAGTTCTCTAATTTGAATTTCCGTTTTATCAAATCCGATAGAAAAACGCTAAAATCGACCGTTAAAAAGGTACTAGAAAGTCTTTCTGGTAGGTATTGGTGGCGGGCGACGTATGCCATGCTCACCCCATTCTTACATATGATAGAACATAATTTTTCCAGCTCCTACAATATAGATGCCGATGACCTGAGAATCCTGTTGGCACCGGACAAGATAAAAAATATATTGCAGAAAGTAGAAGAATATGCTGAAGAAAAGGAATTAGATTGCTTTGACCTTGATATATACCCAACACGTACGTTTGGAACACATTGGTCCTTTGGCGTCGTGTATGTGAGAACGCCGGAGAAATGCCTTGAAGCTATAAAAAATAACAAAGACTGGAGGAGAAATACTGCGCTGATAGAAAAATACAAAACAGAATACGTTCTAGAGAGCAAATGGGAATTCAGAAATGATACCATTGACTGGGTGTTCTCATTTTTGAGAGATACTGAACAACTTAGACTGCAAACATTTTACGTTGAAAATTTGAGGGTGGTCCACATGCCGGATAGACTGTTGGACTATTGGTGGCCATTTATACTACATTGGCATGATAACAATCTATTTTTACCCCTGCTGCACGAATTTTATAATGAAAAATTGTGGGGAACCCTACCCATTGCGGATGGTGTAGTTAAAATAGACGTGGGTCTAACGGATGAAGATTTTTACACGTATATGCATAAAAATGTTCCAAATGTCATAAAAAATGACTTTTTTAGATTATTTATCGAAACAGCTAAGCTCCGCGGAAAGGTAAACGAAGACACCTATGTAAAGTATAGGAGCGCTATAAAAGTATAGAGGGGTCGCGTCAATAGAAAATGCTACAGAATGGGAAAATAACGTTTTTAGGCATTCCCCTATGGTCACGGAAGGTAAAGCGATCTAGAAACAGGCACTGGAAAATCTACTATAATATTCTGGGTGGTATATTTTGTCTAAGAATAAATGACAGAAATCACTGGAAACTGTCCATCTGTGGTATACAATTTTACTCCCACAAAGCAATAAAGAACAAACTACTATTCTTGCCCGTTTGGAGATATAACACTACGAAAAGACTTTTGAAAAGACTACAATCACAGATCAACCCGAAGTATGACGATATTTATCTTATCTGCCATAACATAGGAGAATCCTATGTTCAGCTGATACATATGGCGGAACGAATAGAGAACAATAGATCTAGACGACCCCTGCTTATCTGCTGGGACAGCAAATATCTCGGATTTTATGAAATGTTTCGACCAAAAAACATGGATATTCAATATATCAAAGCAGACCAGGAGGAAATTGTTCTTGCGTTTGGAGGTCTAAACTGCAGGAAAAAGGAAGTTATTATCGAACGTGATGGGCAAAGATTTCTCTGCTCATCTCCAGCGAAGAATATGAGGCGGCTGCTAGAAGCTGGACAGACAGATATTAACTTCTATAGCTATATCAGCGAATGTGTTGGAGTAAAAAACACAGAGAATCCAGTGCTTCCAGTGGTAAGCACGGAGGTGGTACATCGCGTTGAGGAGAAAGTGGAACAAATGGGCCTTGGCAAAAAGTTTGTGATTTTTGCGCCCGAAACAAACTCTCTGGTAGAGATTAGGCCAGAATTCTGGAATGCCCTTGCGAGGAAATTATGTGCCAATGGCTACGACATATTCCAAAACATCTATCTTGAATATGATGATGCGCTAAAAATAGAAGGGGCGAAAAGTGCAGATATGACGATTGAGGAAATGTTCGTCTTAGCACAAAAATCTAGCGGCATTATCAGTTTGGGAAGCGGACTTGCTGTATTTTTAACTGCAGCGGGCGTGCAGATGGATTTGATCTATACTAAACTTAATAATTACAGTCCTGCACTGATAATACATATTTACAGCGTATTACACCTGCCGGGGGTATCTCCAGAATTGGTGAAAGAATATGACACTGACAAACTGGAAGAATCGGAACTATTAGACGAGATTTTAAAACGATACTAGAACCTGACCGCGTAAATTCGACAAAGTATCATGAATCTGAGTTCTCTCCACTTCACATTTTCTCCATTTGAATGGAATATCAAACATAAGTGGGAATTCATGGGAGGTAGTGAATAGGTAGAGTCAAATAAGGCCTTGATTTCAAGACTCCTAGAGAGTGCTATTTATCCATTGGCGGAGGAAAGAAGTGAGTTCTGTTCGAAAAGGTCTCACATGTAGTGAACGTGTACAAGTTTACAAGTTATTTCGGTGGAACGGGGGAAGATAACATTTTACAGTTCTATGAACAAAAAATACAATTTACAAAATACAGTGAAAAATCCGAATTTTTTATATATAGTCTATAATTATAAAGTAAAATTCAGTTATTTAAAGATAATTAGATATTGCATTTAAAAAATTACAGTACTACTATGGTAGATATAATGTATATTGTATGATCGGTTAATTCCTTTAATTCTACGGGGACAAACGAGGTTAATAATTAGTTCATGGGAGGCGCGTTATGGAAAATTCAGAAGACGACAATGGTAATGCCATTGAACTTCTCCAGACAAAATCTGGAACTGTCAAAATTACGGAGATCGAGGATGGTGAAGTCGGGTTTGATTCCTATACAGAAGGGAAAAGAACCATAACTGAACCAGATGGTTCAGTGGTTAAGGAGAACGGGAAATTTGATAATTTGGGTCATATCGTTGAGGGTGAAAGGGCAAAAACTGGACCTGGAGGCAACCGAGGAGGCTCGAAATTCGAAAATGGTATATTTAATCCGCAGGGCAACCTTATTAAAGGCACAATAGAGTCAATAGAGATTGATGGCAGAGTAACCGAGGAAGAGGTAGATATTTTCGGCTATGGCTCCAGAGGAAGTGCCGTTGTTGATGGTAGTAGAAGAACAAGACAATCAAAGGGCCCGCAAATAATAGAGAGCGGAAAATTCGATCCTATTATGTGTAATCTCGTTGAAGGTGAAAGAGTTATAATGGAAAAAGGTGGTAAAATTATAAATGAGACTGGGAAATTTGACTCATCTGGTAGTCTTGTTATGGGCGAGAGGACAACTAAAAAACCAGGTGTTAAAACTATCGTTGAAGATGTTGGGAAAAAGAATATCAGGGAGAAAAGAAAAACACATCTTATCAGGAAAATTACAGGAAAACTTAGGAATTCCCTAAAAAAACTTAGAAACGCTATGCAAAGAATAATGTCTGCAGTGTTAAAATGTCTCTATACAAGGAGGGAGTCTGCTAACAAAGAATTTGATAGTATTGAAAAAAGTATTGAAAAATCATCAAATACCATTCCCCACCAGTAGTTCAGTTCCTATTATTACAGGGGACTTCGTAGTGTTCTGATGTTACTACCTGTTCTTTGACTCTTAATCAATGGGTCAAGGGGTCGAATCCCCTTGCGCCCACGATGTTTTAGCCAATAATATCAAGCTTTTTCAGGATTTTCGGAGAGATTGATAGTATTTCATTGGATGGTTCGAATTGCCCGTGGAGGTCGCTTTTCAAAGTGAAGACAGGGTTTATTTTATTAGATCTCCTGCTCTCCTTGGAATTTGGTATGCTCAATGCGGACCGACATGGGCCAGGGGTCGGGGACATGCTAAATACCATCGGGTTGTTTGAACAATCATTAAAGATCAATAATCAAGTGGTTTCATAGACAGAATCTAGTTCCTACTCACCCCCCCAATCCACCGGATTTTTGGGTTGTTTTATGTTGTATGGGTCCCGTGACCGATGTAAATATTAAGTTTTTGGGAGGCTCTTTCACATCCGTAGCGTGAACCCCCTTCAGAACTGCAGTCGCTGCAGCCAGCCCCCCTTCTCCCTTCTCGCTCTCTCTATTGGTTTCACTATAGTCTGCCTCATTACTATTTTGTTGCTCCCTGTCACTTTTTTCAGCGGTCATCTCTTTGATTATTGTATTAAGTGATTTTGTAGTTTTTCCAAAATTATTTTCGTTAGTCTCCAGTTGTTTTCTGATATCAGCAATGGCATCTGTGATTTCCTGCTTCTCTTTTTTAGCTATTTTAGGTTCTTTCTTTTGTTTTGATTGTCGTTCTTCCATTCCCGCCAGTTCCAATTGTTTGTCCTTCAGAAGTCTGCTCAGTTCTTCCGATTCGAGCGCCAACTGATCCAGCTCGGCATTCAATATCGCTCGCTTAGACTCTAGCTTAGACGTTCGCTCAGACTCTATTTTTTCTGATTCAAGTTCTTCTATGGTTTTTAGGCTAATCTGTCCAGAATTCAATAAATCTAGGGACCTGTGTAAAATTTCAGCTTCCCTGGAAGTAGCTTCCACTCCATCCATTTGCTTGCGCAGGACATCGGTCAGTGATGCCGGTTTGCCATTTACGACGACACCACAATTCAGGTGGTAGTTTATAGCCTCCATAGTCTCTTTTTTATCTATGTTTTTTTCGATGAAATGGTTCAGGGTATCCAGCGTAAGATAAAATAGTTCGGTGCTTTTTTTCTTGTCCTCCTGGTATTCAGCTTTCCCATATTCCTTAGTTTCTCTATATTCTTTATTCATCATATGAATAACATTTGCCAGGAAATTTGGCTCAGTTCTTCTATCATAATACACATCACCATTGTTATCTACCTTCGAAATAAAGTTAAAGATCGTTCCCTCCAAACTTTTTCCTCTGATATTTTTATCATAACCACGCCGTTCATCATCAACGGAAGTGCTAAATGAATATATTTTTTCTGGGTATTTCTCTATATGTTTCTTGGCCAGCTCAAGATGGTTTGTGCTACCGGTTATCAGCCTGTTTATCAGATTTGTGCCCTGAAAGTGTATTTTTTCACTCTCCAAAAATTCTGGCACCGCCTCCAGCATATTATCTATAAAATCAGAATTAAATTTATTCTTAAATTCCATTGCCATAAACATATTGTTCACTATCGAGAAGCGTTCGCCTTCAGTAGTTGAGGGTGACAACATCTTGGTTTTGCTCTTGATGTCTTTTTTGTAGTTAGGAGCCACCTCATTCTTGAAGAACTTATCCAATATTTCCATCTCTTTTTTTAAATCGTCACCGAAGTTGGCATTTGTAATGCCCTGTATGACATAGTACTTTATTACACAGGCAAAAAATTTCATTTCACTAGTCATTTTCTCGGAAGACAATTTTTTGCATGATTTCTCGCCCGTTGAGAATACAAAATTAAACATTTGTTCGCTGCATTTATCCGGATTTTCTAAGTTCTTACCAAGCACCTTCGGAATCGTTTCACGGATGAAACTGTAGCCACAAAATCCCTTCCCTTCAAGTACAAGACTATCAACTGCATCGTAATCCTTCCTTTTGTCAGCACTCCTTATTGCTTGGAAATAACTCCCTAGGTCTCTAAATCCATTGGAACCCGACATAATTTTACCAAAATTTTGTTGAAATTTGGCATTTATATAATATTATACTTACTATAAGTCAATATTATTCCTGAACCATTTGGC
>JAITAR010000037.1 GCA_031284025.1 Rickettsiales bacterium
TTGGTAGAAATTATGGAGTTGAGCGTTTTGCCGGTGCTACCATCGTCTTCAGATTTTTTTGTTGTTTTTTCTATCTCTTTGGATTTCAGGTATACTTCTTTTTTTACTCTATCCATTAAATCTACCTGGTCGAAACATTTTAAAAAATCTGAATTGCTAGGAATTGCACGTTCTTCTTCCTTTCTTAGTTTCAAATCTCCATATAGACCTTTATACGTTGGTTTTATGTCTTTGAAATTGATTTTTTCCTTTGAATAGTCCTGATAGTTATTTTCTAGGTACAACAAATTACTATCTTTGTTACCCAGTAGAAAATTGTCAAAGTCGTTAAATTTATCCTTTAATCTACTTTCTCTATAGTAAATACTCAGATCTGAACCAACATAGGCTGTACTATTTTTTTCAATAGCTGCATTTTTGTTTTTATATGTCTTTATTGTTTTCATAAAATTATTAGCTTTGGCATTCGATTTTTCTGTAACACTTTTTGTGCGAATTTCCTCGTGGTTCTGTTTCACTAGCCTTTCATGTTTCTTTTTTGGTCTCCCTATCTTATTAGCATTTTTACTTAGAAAAGTGCTGTTATATTTATCGACGGGATCACCACTCCCACAGGATAGCAGCAAAACTGACAGCAGCACAGTAGCTAAAGTAACCCTATTTTTTCTACTTTTTAAAAACATAGATTTCCCTGTGACCTAGATCAGATATTTGCTTTATTATCTTATCTAGATCGTTTTTATCACTAAAACCGCCAGCCAACACTTTGTAAACAGTTTGCCCACCAATTGTTCTACCATTTTCAATTCTCAGCTCTGGCACAGTTCTCTGAAACTTTTTTAGCAGTGCAACGGCTCTATTTTCGTCTAGAAATGTACCCAGCTGAACATAGTGCAGTGTTTCATCGGAGGATTTAGTTGGACTAACTGTTTCTTTTGTTCTCAATTCTCTGACACCACTATTCTTATCTCTAAATTGTTCACCGGCAGGTACAACTTTTTCGCTTTGTTTTTTCCCTACTAGCTCAGTAGTTTTTCTACTATTAACATTTCCAGCAGTTTTCTTATCGTGTTCTGCAGCTAGATTTTTGACTCCGTAGTCATTTATCATAAAATTGTTCGCTGGTACACTGTTTACCCCCGCTGATAACACACTACCATTTATATTCTTCCCATCATGGCTGCTATCTACCTCATTTCGTCTGTCATCAGTAAAATAACTGGCCGGAAGATGATCAAAATCGGCTATTGTCTTGTTACTCTTATTTCTTTTTAAATTTTCCGCATAGGATTCCAAATCATTATTTTCGCTAATGTCATCGATGACGCTCTTCGAGGAATAGGCAGTGCTGCCACCGCTCAATGACGGGTTCAAATCGTTTCCTATGATTTTACTGTATTTAGTTGACTTTTTACTGGTTTTTCTGCTATCGCTAACACCCTCTCTATTCTCCTCCGCTTTCTTTTTAAGTATATAGTCTTCATTTAGCTTCGGTCTTTTTCTCTCTATGTAAATGGCTTTACCATCCTTACCCACTATTCTGTAGGATGTATTACCAGAGTCCCGTCCTCTATTTTCACTGCACGATGTTAAGGTAATCAAAAACATTAACAAATAAAAAAGTTTCTGCTTGTTTTTCATAAAAAAAGAATTTACATTACAAGTACGTACCTCTCTAGGTAACGCAGCTAGATTATTACGTTGCATTTCTTGAAATACAATACATTTTGTTTGGCTATCATACACCATTAGCAGTACTCCCTATGCGATTTTTCTGTGCAATGTTTGTCGATCTATTAAAACAGAATGAATAATTATGGTCTACGTGCCACTTCCTATGTTTTTTAGAGAATTTCCAAAATCTTTTGCATAGCCAAATGCTTCAATCCTATTATTGTTTAATATAATCCAAAACTCTCGACCGGTTGAAAATAGGGGATAAAAACCAACGAAGGGGAACTTTTCCCCATTGGTAAATAGATCAAATATCGACGAATGTATATAGTAGACCAGCACCTCTCTACTGCCATAGATCTTCTTCTCATCCGGCTCACCCCCCATTATTGCCATCACCTCCTCTCTCCTTTTGCCAAGCTGCAGCTCATTAGTAGTATGTCTATGAACGATATTCACACAGGAGGCTAGAAATGGTAATATAGCAAGACCCACAACTATCTTGCAAAACTTCCTAGACGAGTTTTGCTTCTTTGAAGAGAACATGCTTCCTCACAACTGGGTCGTATTTGCAAAATTCCATTTTCTTCGGCTTTTTTTTTGGATTTTTCCTGGTGACATAGTAATAACCCGTATCGGCCGTACTTACCAGTTTAAGTATTATGGACGCTCTCTTTTTTTTCGCTGTTTTCTCTACCATATAAATCCCACTAGGCTGAAACTATAAATATAGTTTGAAATAATAAAAGATTACTATATAGTGGTCCAATGTAATCTAAATTTTTTAAAAAACAAGGCGATGCTAGTTTTTCCTTTGGTATTTTTTTCGCTGTTAGTGTGTAGCTCAACGGCAAAGAGCAATCAGACGATAATTGTTGATGGCATGTATTACGATTGGATAGTATACCGCACCAATGAATTGGGCGAAGATAAAAAATGTTACATAGCTACCTTTGCGAAAGAATCCATAGGGAGCTATAAACTCGAGAGAAGACCTTACATAATGATCACACTGCTAAAATTAAGTGAGGTTCAGGAAATTAGTATTTTTGCGGACTACGAATTTAAAAAAAATAGTGCCATAGATTTGGCCATAGGTAACAAACAATTTAAAATGTTCACCAAGGGCACTATGGCCTGGACTAGGAGCCAACAGGAGGATAAAATGATTATTGAAGCCATGATTAAAACAGATGGATCGGTAAAAATTAGAGGAGAA
The DNA here is from genome assembly GCA_031284025.1 of Rickettsiales bacterium. Classification (GTDB taxonomy): domain Bacteria; phylum Pseudomonadota; class Alphaproteobacteria; order Rickettsiales; family UBA1997; genus CALXRO01. Next base: position 2,894 of record JAITAR010000037.1, read on the forward strand.
ACGATCTATGGAGAATATACCATTGATTCCTATTCAATGCTGGGTTTGGCCAGAGCTTATAAGAGAATGAACGAACTCTGTAAAGACTAGGGTAGGTACCATGCCAAAACAAATTCAATTTGTCAGACTAATTCTTATGATGTTTTTTAACAGCGTCATAGAATTTCTTCCGATATCCTCGACTGCCCATAGCATTATTCTTAGCAAATTTTTAGAGGTTGAAATCAGTCTAAATATAATTCTAGCAATTTCTCAGATGGCAATTGTACTGTCTCTTATCTATAATTTTAGAGAAACAATAGTTAAAATATTGAAAAATTTCTTTTTTTACAAAAAAATGCGGATGTTTTGCTACAATATTGTTCTGGCAACTTTGCCATCTATGATATTTGGCCTGACGTGTCATAGAATCATAAGAAAATATCTCTACAAAAATAAAATTATAGCAATTTTTTTGGCTATCGGTGGCCTACTGATGATAGTGATAGAAAAATACAGAAAGCGTAGAAAAATCTCAGAAAACGATTACCCCTATACACTAGAGGATGTGTCAGCTGGTGATATGTATAAAATTGGGATATCCCAAGCTATTTCCCTAATTCCCGGCATATCACGTTCTGCCAGTACTATAGGTGTTGCTTTGTTTTTAGGTTTACCAAGGGTTCTAGCAATTGATTTTTCCTTCTTTCTATCAGTGCCAGTTAGCGTTGCTGGTTTGTCTTTCGACCTGTACAGAGAATTTTCTGTTGTCAGAGACAATTGTTTGTTACTATCCGTTTGTTTTATATTTAATATATTTTTTTCATTGTTTATTATAAAAAAGATAATGAAGTATCTAAAGACGAATAAACTATACTTCTTTGGCTACTATAGAATAGCTCTAGCAGTGGCAATTTTCATGTTAGGGTAGTCTCAAAGAAGGTTTTACCGATTTTATTAATACATTTTAGAGGAGGGGGCTAATGGTAAAATATGAAAGTCTCGGCTTCGTCAATACAAGGCAAATGCTGGACGATGCCTACAGAGGAGGCTATGCCGTTCCAGCATATAATTTTAACAATATGGAGCAGTTACAGTCCATAGTGGTGGCCTGTTTAAAAACACAATCTCCGGTAATACTGCAGGTTTCGGCAGGGGCCAGAAAATATGCCGATGGTGATCTTTTAAGAAATATGGCCAGAGGAGCGGTGGAGATGATGAAAAGAATGGCGGGGGAACTTAAGATTAAAGAGATACCCGTGGCACTTCATCTTGACCATGGAGCAAATTTTGAAATATGTAGAGAATGTATAGAAAGTGGCTTCTCATCGGTGATGATAGATGGCTCCGCACTGGAATACGAGAATAACATTGATGTAACTAGAAAAGTAGTTGATTTTGCACACAGTTATAATATTACAGTGGAAGGTGAACTCGGCAGACTAGCCGGCATAGAGGATGAGGTTTCCTCTGAAAATTCTAATTATACAAGGCCAGAGGATGTAGAGTATTTTGTTAGCAAAACTGGGGTAGATTCTCTAGCGATATCTATAGGAACATCCCACGGGGCATATAAATTTAAAGTTGAGAATGAGGAGGAAATTCCTGCGTTGAGATTCGATATTCTCGAAAATATTTCGAAAAAATTGCCGAATTTTCCTATAGTCCTCCATGGAGCATCATCTGTTCCCCAAGATACAATTCAGACCATAAACGCATTTGGTGGTAGGATTGAAAAGGCCTTTGGAGTTCCAGAGGAACAGCTGAGAAAAGCGGCAAAATTATCAGTTTGTAAAATCAATGTTGATTCCGACGGAAGGCTAGTGATGACGGCAGCGATCAGAAAATATCTATTGAAAAATCCTGAAAAATTTGATCCAAGGGATTATCTAGGAGAAGCCAGAAAAAATCTGACTGATATGTACATGAGAAAAAACGAAACGGTATTCGGCTCCGTTAACAAAGCGTAAAGTTCAACTATGGAATGGTAAAGGGCTGAGAATAAAAATGACTCCCATCACCTTGGGTGGAAGTCTATTTAGGCTAGATGAAAATTTTAAATATTATTTTTTATTAGGGGTTTTAATATGGGTAGTAACTTTTTTACTATTTATCAATCCCTTAATTTCCTCCTTCAGATTTTTCCCCACAGAAAATCTAATCTTTTTAGAGGCGGGAATTCTGATTTCTTTGCCTGTTTGTGGATTTCTACCGGTCTTCGCTTTGGTGTCCACAACGCTAAAGGTACCAAAACCTATCAGAGTAACTTTATCACCCTTTTTTATGGCATTCTTTACAAC
>JAITAR010000051.1 GCA_031284025.1 Rickettsiales bacterium
TTAACGATAGATGGTGGCAGCCATCATTTGATAGCTGGCAGTTTAAATTTGACTATGGCTCTATATCTAGCCAATTTCAGACCATTCATATCCCTTGGCACCAGCTATCTACTATCCTATTCCAGTCCAGAGATCTCTGCCAGTCTCACAGAATACGCCAGCTCGGGCAAATTGAAAAGTAGGGCAACTGATGTGGGCAAACTGTCTGGCTCTGTGGCTCTGGGCTGCAGCTATCAGTTGGCTAAAAATATGTCCGTTTCTTTGGGTGGCAGCTATAGGGATGCCAGCGGCTACAGGTCATTTTCTGTTGGTGCTTGGATAAACTATACTTTTTAGCGTTCAGATTTTTTTCTTTTTCTTCATTCTCCTGTGAAATGTGGCAGCGGCTGCCAGGGACTGCCATAAATCTCTGGCTATTGACGGCAAAATTTTCAGTTCTGTGCACACAACTACCTGAAAAAAATCAAAAGTTTTCTAGGAATAGGGCGAAAAATCTGGAAAAAATTTAACAAACTGGGAATCACGGGGCAATTCCCAGCAACATAATTAGGTTTGACAAATTCTTTTTTTATGTTACAATGAATAAAAATTTTTGTTTCTGAGTTCGTGAAAACTCGCAAGGGGTTGTTATTGGTCGTTTTTTATCTGGGTATCTTCGGGATCGGAGAGGGGATTCTGGCAGAGGTGGATGAAAATGCTACTGCCGGGAGGGGGAGCAATTCTACCACCAAGGATCCTGTTGCTCTACTTAGCCTCAGAGATGTAATCGAATTGGCTCTGAAGAATAATACGAGTCTAAAGCAGGAGAATTTAAGGAAAAAGCTGGAAAAACATAGTCTAAATATTCAGAGAGCTAAGTTTTTGCCTACAATAGACGCAAGTGGTGTCTACAAAAGAGGAAGGAAAAAAAATATTGAGGATATCAAATATGATGAGGACTACAGTTCAACTAGTACGGGGATCAATTTGAACTATAACCTGTTTAATTCGGGAATCGACATTTTGACTTTCAACTACAAAAAACATAATCTGAAGGTCCAGGAGTACACTGAAGAAAATAAGTCTCAGAGTGTTACATATGAAGCTGTGGTGAAATATTATAACATTCTTCTATTGGAAGCTAATAAAAATGTTGCCCAGGAAAGTGAAAATTCATATCTTGAGATACTGAAATCAATAGAGGCAAGCCATGATGTCGGCATAGCTAGTTCCATTGATAGGTTGCAGGCGGAGAATTCCTATCAATCTAGTAGATTGGATTTTATGGAAGCTGATAATAAATTAAGAGACGGCTATGCTGATTTAAATGTTTTCCTAGGTAGAGAGCCAAACAGTGCCATAGATCTGGAAAAGTCAAAGATGGCTGTGAAAAAAGAAGCCATAGATGTAGACGAATATGTTAGGCTGGCTCTTATTAATAGACCTGATCTAAAGAAGGCTAGGGAGTTACGGAAGCAGGCAGAGGATGGACTGACGTTGGCCAAGATGAATTTGTATCCCAGTGTTGGTGTGGACTTTGACACTAGTTTGGCTAAGATGAAGACCTCCTACAGCCGAAAGTATTCTGAGAGAATGGATGACAGTGGTGGTGGTAGTGGTCTTGTTGCCGATGCGCATGTAACTGCCTTCGTGAAAATTCCGGTTTTTGCTGGTCTCTCTACTCTCAATGCTATAGGGCTGAAGAGAAAGGAATTGGAAATTATTAGTTTGCAGTTGGAGGAGCTGGAGAGAGGAGTAGCCAAGGATGTGCTAGTGGCCTGTCGTGATTTTGAACATGATCAGGCGGCTTTTTTTCTATCTAAGGATTTACTGGAGACAAAGACAAATGAAACTAGAATGATTTTGGAGATGTACTCTAAGGGAAGTAAATCTCTGGCCGATGTCACTAAGGTGCAGGCAGATCTAGAAAAAACTAAGTTGAGTTTTATAAAATTTAAGCACAACTGGCTAACGAGGAGAATACATTTGCTTAAGTTGATAGGAATGATAAATCTTGAGAGTATTATTAATATTAGTGAGTTTTAATTATGAGAAAATATAATTTTTTTGGTAAGAATTTTAACGTGAGAGAGTACGATCTTTTTGGCAGAAAAATAGGGATTGAAGTTATAGTAGGAACTGCAGTGGCTTTTCTGCTACTTGTTTTGTGCACGAAAAAATTCAGGAACACTAGATTCAACGAAAGTAATTTTGACATCGAAGTGGCTTCCATCGGTAGAATAGACAAAATCATAATGGTGACGGGAACTATAAATCCAATAGATGTGGTGAAAGTTGGAAGCCAGGTTAATGGAGTTGTGGAAAAAATGTATGCCGATTTCAACGACGTCGTTAAGAAAGGACAGAGACTTGCTAAACTTGAGACCTACTTGATAGAAAACAAACTAAAAAGATGCGGGTCCATTGTAGAGCAGGCCAGGTCAAGGCTTGAGTTGGCTAAAATAAATGCCAAGAGAAATAGAGATCTGTACAAGGGTAATCACATTGCAAAATCTGCGGTGAATGATACGGATAATGCTCTGAAGATAGCTGAGGAAAATCTTAAGATAGCTAATTTGGACTACGAGAACACTAAAATAGAGTTGGAGCAGGCGTATATAGATTCTCCGGTTTCGGGAACTATTACAGCCAGGCTTGTCGATGAGGGACAGACTTTAGTGGCAGCTTCATCGGCTCCTACGCTATTTGAGATAGCAAAGGATTTGGAACAGATGCAGATAGAGGCTAGCATTCCGGAGTCCGATATAGGTATGATTAAAAAGGATATGCCTGTTACCTTCACCGTTGATGCCTATAGAAATAAAGTTTTTAGTGGAGTTATACAGCAGATCAGGTTGAATTCGTTCTCTGAGCAGAATGTGGTGGTCTACAATGTTATAATACGAATTCGAAATGAAGAGAAGCTACTGTTGCCAGGAATGACGGCATTGGTATCGATCACCATTGATTCGGTTGAAAAGGCTACAAAAATTCCGAATAGCGTATTTAGGTTTAAGCCGGGTAAAGAGGCACGCCATGCTATGGGATTGGCGGAGTTGTCACAGGCGGAAAAGGATACCATAGCCAAGAAAATCAGGACAGGCGAATATGCGTACATATATGTGCTACGCAATAGCAATAAAATAGAGGGTATTTTGGTGGAAAAGGGCATTAGTGATCTTTCCTATACGGCTATCAAATCCAATAATCTAAAGCCCGGTGACAGAGTAATTTCCTATTATCTCCAGAAGAAGGCGAAGGGCGGCAAGAAATGAAGGAGGAGATAATAAGGGTCGAGCATTTGTATAAGGACTACCTTATGGCCGGCGGCTCTCTTGTTCAGAGTGTCCTAAAAGATATAACTTTGACTGTCAGCGGCGGTGATTTTGTGTCCATAATGGGCCAGTCAGGTTCTGGAAAAAGTACCTTTATGAATATACTCGGATGTCTTGACCATCCGACGAGCGGTAACTACTATCTGAATGGAAAAAATGTTGCTAAACTCGCAAAGGACGAGTTGGCGGAAATTAGGAATAGATATATCGGATTTGTATTTCAAAGTTTCAATCTTATGCCTAGAAGAACTATCTTTGACAATGTATCCATGCCTCTGATATATGCCAACTGTTCCTACAGAGAGAGGAGAGAAAGGACAGAGGGGCTACTGAAAACAGTTGGTCTTGAGAACTACATGGAGTATTACCCAACCCAGCTGTCGGGCGGAATGCAGCAGAGAGTTGCCATAGCTAGAGCTCTGATTAATAGTCCAACGGTTGTTTTTGCAGACGAACCCACAGGTAATCTGGATGTTAAAACGAGTGTTGAGATTATGAACATATTTAATGAATTAAATGGAAAAATGGGGATAAATATCGTTATGGTTACCCATGAGCCAGAAATAGCCAAATATTCGAAGCGGCTTGTGCGCATTCGCGATGGTGCTAAGGAATGTGACTGCAGTATAGAGGAGGCCATAGCCGGCAATATACTGTAGCTGGCCTGAGTATTATAGCTGCGGGATCTATGGCTGTGAATTCATAGCGAGAAATTGTAGCTAGTATTAGTTTTTGTACTACCGTGAACGTTCGGAGAATTGTAGCGTTTTTTTATTAGAAGATTTATCCGGATTATGTTCTATGAAATAAGATTTCCAGAAGAAATATCTATACGATCAAAGACGTCCGTAAAATTTGATACAAATATAGTGGCATCTAAAAGCGGGAAGGAGCAGAGAATATCAAATGGGCAATCTAGAATGGTCTACGACATAGCCGTTGACACGAGAACAAAGAAGGAAATAGATATGCTGATAGCCTT
>JAITAR010000076.1 GCA_031284025.1 Rickettsiales bacterium
ATATAAATAAATTATTCAAAAAAAACGATGAGATGGATATTTTAAGAGCTAAATTGGAAAAATATCCGAGCTGTGCTGAATTTGATCTAAACACCCCCAAATTTAACAAGTGCATTGAATTTTACACGAACATCGATGAATGCAGGCAGACAGTGCTGACTAAAATGAAAGAAATGGAAAATAGAGATAAATTTGACTGCAAAAAGCGTTCCATTGAAAAATATCCCGACCATCTCTATCTATACAATAGTGAATATATGGAGTTGAGAAATAGAAAAAAAGATGAATTTAAGATAGATCAGAGTAAGGAGGAGGCAATAGAGAGGAGATTACTGGAACTTAATAGACTGATGTCTGGTCCGAGACTGTCCAGCATCCAACTGTTAAATTTGAGAAAATTTGAGGAAAACAGATGTAATATAGATAAAAGATTAGAGAACAATATGTTAAGAATGACTCTGAATGAGGAATGTGAAAAAGTGGTAAAAAAGGAAGAGGAAGTACAGTGAAAATAGTTTTCATGGGAACTCCAGAGTTTGCGATTCCATCTCTTAGCCGTCTCAGAGATAGTGAACACGAAATAGTCGGTGTCTACACTAGGAGGCCATCGAGGAAAAATAGGGGTCAGAAGCTGTGCTACAGCCCCGTTTACGATGTGGCTATGGCTAGCAACATTAGAATATTTACTCCCGGTACCTTCAAAAACGGGAAAAATCTCGATGATCTGCGGGCATTAGAGCCTGATCTGGTAGTGGTAGTAGCCTTTGGACTAATTCTTCCTAGAGAATTGTTGAAAATCCCAAAATACGGTTGCCTAAACGTACATCCTTCACTGTTGCCAAGATGGCGCGGCTGTGCACCCATAGAAAGATGCCTGATGTCCGATGATGAAGAAACTGGAGTTTGCATCATGAACATTGATGAAAACCTTGACGGTGGCGAAATAATCTCGATGATTAGGGTCAAAATTGAAAAAAATACGGATGTACGTTCCCTTCGTAGAGATCTGGCTATAGCTGGCGCTGAAATGTTAGAAGATGTGGTCGATAAACTGCAAAAAACCGGCAAAATTTCTTTTGCCAGACAAGATGATCAGCTGGCAACCTTTGCTCCTAAAATAGGTCCCTTCGATGGTATTGTTGACTGGCAAAATGATGGTGTAGCGAAAATACATAGAAAAATTATGGCTCTCAATGATTCTTTTGGAGTAACCATATTGCATAGAGATATTAAATTAAAACTGATCAAAAGTGACTATATTCTCACAGAAAATAGTGAAAATGCTGGCAAAATCCTAGATAATCAATTTTCACTGGGCTGCAAAGATGGTATTTTGAAAATACTGGAGATACAAAGAACAGGTAAAAAACCATTGGCCATAGGGGATTTTATTAACGGCTATCAATTTAACATTGGTGATACAGTTTCCTGCGTCATCCACTCCTCCCAATGATTTAGATCATACTGTGGATTATTATTTTTAAAATTTTACTCTAGTTATAACTTATAGCCAACAACTATACGGATTCTTTGAAGAAAATTTTGCTTTTGCTTTTGTTTGTAAGTTTTGGTGTCCATGGCGGGCAGGAAAACAATTCAACTGCTGTAATAGAAGGCAATAAAATAAGTTCAAAAATTAAGGATTCTCTAGTCATCGTGGAGGGTGATGTAAAAATAACGCAGCAGAATAACTATAGTATCACTGCCGATGATGCTATCCTTGATAAGAAGAACAAAAAAATCTACCTCAACGGGAAAGTTCGTCTTTGGGATAAGAACAATAACAACAATATATTTGCGAAAAAAGCAGAGCTGTCGGACGATTTTAAAAATGGCACGTTTGATGATGTGGGTTTTGTGATGGGAGGAGGAATGAGCATATTGTCAGAACGTATGGTTAAAGAAGACGACAGTAGTTACCTAGGCTATAATTCCGAATATTATTTTTGCCCAACTGAGAATTTAGACATTAACCTACCACATGACGACATCATTGAACAACTTAGAAAAAATAAGGTTCAACTATTCTCCATTCATTCGGAAAAATCACACATAGACAGAAAGAAAAGGAGAACATATATGAATAATGCCTACATAAAATTTTTGAACATCCCCTTTTTTTACACTCCCTACATGTCTACTAGTAAAAAGCTGGACGACAGAGTTTCTGGTCCATCAATGCCACATCTATCTAAACATGGTACCCATAGCTATGGCTTTCATTTTCCTCTAGAATTTTATTTCTTCGATAATCTAGATATCCTGCTGGAGCCAACTATCTATATGAAGGGTAATTTTCTGGAAAAAACTACTATCAAATATAAAAAAGATGGGAAATTTTACCTGAATCTAAAGCATAATTATGTCTATGACGGAAAACAATCTAAACATATGAAAAATACTTCCGGTGTTAGCGAGGTGGATGAAGGTAAATATAAAAATAACAGAAATTCTCTCAATTTAACATCGAGAGCTCTGCTAGAAAACAATATCCACCTCATAGCTGATTTAAATTATGCTCACGATCCCTACCTGCTAAGGGACTATTTCTGTGACTATAGAGAAACGCTACGGTCGAATCTGAATTTATTCAGAATATATGATAATAGCCACATAAATTTTGATTTGCTGGCATTTCAACAGATAGGAGAACGCAATAATGCCGGAGTTTTCGAAACACCTCTGCTGGTACCTCTATTAGAGTACAGCTATGATAGCAGAAATACGTCAGATGATATGAAACTTAAATTTAAATTAAATTCGAGAATACTAGATTCCTACAGCCACTATGGCAATAGGTATGGAAAGATGAACTTCGACACATCTTTGGTCTACAGCGATCTTTTCAATGGTCTACATGCGACTGCGGATTTTTCACTATATTCAGATGTTTACTACAGATTAAATGTAAATGGCAGGGAAAACTCTGGTCGCAGATTTTATCCAGAATTTGCAGTTAAACTGCTGTATCCAGTATCTCTGTTTGGAAAAATAGAGATGATTCCAATTTTACAGTATTTTATTAGCAGCAGAAAAACCGTAAATTTTACCGATATTGATAGTAAAGGCTCTGAACTGACTATGAATAATCTATTTTCAAAAAATAGGTATAGCGGCCATGATCTCACGGAAACCGGCGGCAGAATAAACTATGGCCTAAAAACTGCTCTGTCAACGGCCATGGGTCACTTTAGTCTGACTGTTGGCCAGGGTTATAGAGATTTTATAGATAGCAGCTATCGAATAAATTACTTCAATAGAAAATTTTCCTATCTGCTAACAACACTGGACTACAGATACAACAATATTTCTGTAAACTATACGAATTACATTGACGATAGAACTTACAGAATAGATAGAGGAGATACGATAGTTAGTCTTAACTATGGCGAATTCTCCTGTAGTATTTCCTATAACCATGTTTCTAAAAAAGTCAGCATCAGTGGAAGAAATGAGGAACTAATGAGTTTAAATTTGAGATTTACACTGACAAAAAAATTATACTCTGGCTTGACAATAGGTCGCGATCTGGAACGTAGGAATTTTACCGGCATTGGAATAACTATTGGCTATGAGGATAATTGCTATCGAACAGAATTTATTTTAGACAAGCAGGATTTCGCGGATCCGTACGCCAAAAATAATTGGCCAGCATTTAGATTTAATTTTGGCATAAAAAATTAATGGAGATTAATTGTGTTTTATAGTTATAAATACAATAAGTTTTTAGCTATTTATTCAAATCTGCCATAGAACGTCATCCACCGTTTTTTTGTTGTATATATTACTTGATTTATTAACATGCCGTTCTATATTGCCTCCAGCCTGGCTGTGAGGCACTGGGTGTTGTTATTAACTAATAAAACGGATAGATATGCATAAAATTGACATAATAAAGGCGATATCAGAACA
>JAITAR010000075.1 GCA_031284025.1 Rickettsiales bacterium
CTTCTGGACAGTGTTGGCCAGAGATACCACAGAGTAACGGCCAGTGGCCTAGGTGTACAGCCGCACTATAGAAATGTTGTACTAGCTGGTGGAGTAGAAACTGATATAATGGGTATCACCATGGCCGCTGGCAAACAGCTGGGAAGAATCAACGTAGGTTTCTATGGAACTATAGATAGCCATTCTTTCAAAGATAGCCAGGACAGCAAAGTCTCCGCCCTTGGCGGGACTTTGGCTCTTCGACTGGAAACTGAGGTGATAAACAACTTCAATATAGCTCTCAGTCTGTCCTATGAAGTAAACGACCACATAGTTGGCCGGAGTATAGAGAAACTGAACAAGATTGCTAGGTCTAAATTTCTAATCAACACATTTAACGTAGCTATGGCGCTGGAAAAAGAATTTAGAGTTAGAGGCTATCTGATTTTCACTCCTTCGGCATCGCTAGAAACCTCTCTGCTAGGCTACAGCAAATTTAGCGAGGAGGGCGCAGGAGTTTTAAATTTAACGATAGACGGTGGAAGCCATCATTTGATAGCTGGCAATTTCGGTCTAACCATGGCTCTAGATCTGGCCAATTTCAGACCATTCATCTCTCTCGGCGCCAGCTACCTGCTATCCTATTCCAGTCCAGAGCTATCAGCTAGTCTCACAGAATACTCCAGCTCTGGCAAATTGAAATGTAGAGCAGCAGAGGTGGGCAAACTTCCTGGCTATGCGGATCTGGGCTGCAGCTATGAGTTGAATAAAAATGTGACAGTTTCTTTGGCAAGTAGCTATAGGGGTGCTAGTGGCTACAGGTCATTTTACGTTGGCGTTGGAGCGAAATATAGTTTCTAGTACTACATTATAGCCGCGATAGTACTGATAGGCGCGGCCCGAGAAGATAGTTTTTACCTGAAGCCATACATTTCCAGAAGTTTTTGAGTTTCCTTTTTCAGAAATTCAATTTTAACTTTTGCTGTGCCATTTTCCAAAAAGCCTAGTTTTTTTGCGGCTTTTCTAGATACATCGATAATTCTGTTATCCATAAATGGTCCTCTGTCATTTACAACCACTATAGCATCTATGTTATTTTCTAGATTAGTAACTTTCACCACCGATGGCATCGGAAGAGTCCTGTGGGCAGCCGTCATGCTGTCCATGTCAAAGGTATCACCGTTAGCGGTCTTTTTGTAATGGAAATCATCACCGTACCAAGAGGCTATCCCAATTTCTTTGTAATTTTTATTTTCCTCAGGGTAATAGGTATTCCCGAGTACTTTGTAGGGTTTTCCGACCTTATAGATACCTCTGCAGCTTTTACTGCCGCAGATGTCTCTGTATAATTTTGAACTACCTCGTCCTCTGAGTTCATTTTTGACAATATCACTGCGATAGCTAGTTCTGCCGCAGCCGAAACATAGAAACTGCGGCACAGTCAGTATTGCCAACCAATTTATCAGCCTTCTTCGTTGATTTTCTTGAACCACTTAGTTTTTTCGTATTTTTCACGCAGCAATCTATAGTAAAGATTATAACCCTCTGTATAGCCTACATGGGAATATAATTTGCACATTAGATAGAAGATTTCTGCGGAATGTTTATTTTCTGGATAATTATCCAATAAATATTTCAGATGATTAATGGCACCAATTAGATTATTGTCACCGATGTAGTATTTGGCTATCTCCAATTCGTTTTCTACTATATATCCGAAAACTACCTTTCTCTTGAGTAAAACATCATCTATGTACACTGAATTTGGAAATTTTTTCAACATGTCGTTTGTGCAAACAAATAACTTTTTCAACAGAGACAGGTCTTTTTTGGATTTGGATATTTTTCCATAGTAGCTCAATATTTCTAGATAATAGACATATTCTATGTCTGCCAGATTTAGATCCTTAATGCTGTCTATTCTTAGCAGTGCTTCGTCGTATTCATCCATGACATAGTAGGCATAGGCCATCATTATCATAGATTCATGGTATTTTTCAAAATCATAGCGAGTTTCCAGCTTTTTAAAACCATCCACTGCTCGCACCAGATGATTTGACTTAAATTCTTTTACGGCCTCATTGTACAGCTGCTCCGATGGCACCTGAATCTCATCTTTCTTGGCGCAGGAGACGAGCAAAACCATAAATAACATAAGTAAAATTTTTTTCATACGAACTTCCTATAGATTGTATCTAATGTAGATCCCATAGATTGTATTTAGTGTAGAATATATTATATATTTTTCAACATTCATTATGTGTTATGATTTGATTCCGCCGTGTTGGAGAAAATTGAAGATTTCTATTGCTATTTGAAGTTCGAAAAGGGTTATGCAGGGAACACCGTAATTTCCTACAGAAACGATATAGAAAATTTTGTCAGTTTTATGGAGAAATATCTGGGGAAAAATTTGGATGAGCAAACGTTTATAAACATCGAACCAAGAGATTTGATAGCCTGGCTAGCCCATCGCGATTCGCAAAAATTATCCGCGAGAACTAATGCGCGGGCACTTTCAGCCATCAGAAGTCTCTATAGATTTCTAAAGAAGAGATTCGCTATGGCCAATGAAACTATATTTAAAATCAGAAGTCCAAAGCTAGCCAGAACATTGCCAAGGAATATCAGTCACAATAATATTCTAAAAATGATGCAATCTGTAGAAAACTCCAGTCCCAGAGACTGGGAAGTAAAGAGAGACAGGGCACTTATAGCATTAATTTATTCCTGCGGCCTGAGAATCAGCGAAGCACTTAATCTCACGGCCAATTGTTTCCTTCAGGAAAATAGAATAAAAATCCTTGGAAAGGGAGGCAGAGAACGCATTCTGCTGCTATTGCCAATGGTCGTGGAGTTGATCAGAGAATATCGTGGAGTTTGCCCTCACAACACTTCGGGAAACATTTTGTTTTTTGGCAGTAGAGGCAGAAAATACCAAGCAGCAAGGTTTGAAAAATTGATGCAAAATTTGAGGCGTAGTATCGGTCTACTAGATAACATAACTCCGCACTCTCTTAGGCATTCCTTCGCAACTGAACTGTTGCTGAATGGGGCTGACCTGCGCAGCATACAAGAGCTATTAGGACATTCCAGCCTCAGAACTACACAAATATATACGCATGTTGATACGAATAGCCTACTAAAAGTCTACAGCAAAACTCACCCCAGATGCAAAGCTACGGCTGAAAAGCTCGCCGAGTAGACATAGTCCCCGTCGTCAATCTACTTGAAATGCATGCCGTCGCCCTAAATCTTTTTCTACATATCTTAAAAAAGATATTTCAAAGTAATCCCACCGGAGAAAGATCTATAGCCACTAGCACCTCGATAGCTGCTACCCAAAGAAATTGACACATTTTTAGCCAACTGATAGCTCAGACCCAGAGCCACAGAGCCAGACAGTTTGCACACATCAGTTGCCCTGCTTTTCAATTTGCCCGAGCTGGAGTATTCTCTAAAACTGGCAGAGATCTCTGGATTGGAATAGGACAGCAGATAGCTGGTGCCAAGGGAAATGAATGGTCTGAAATTGGCCAGATCTAGAGCCATAGTCAAATTTAAATTGCCAGCTATCAAATGATGGCTGCCACCATCTATCGTTAAATTTAAAACTCCAGCGCCATCTTCGCTAAATTTGCCGTAGCTCAACAGAGAAGTTTCCACTGATGCCGAAGGAGTGAAAATCAGATAGCCTCTCACTCTAAATTCTTTCTCCAGCGCCATGGCTACGTTGAATATATTGGTGGAAAAATTTGATTTTGCTATCTCATTTAGTTTCTCTATGCTTCGGTCAATTTTGTGACTATTTCTTCTGTAGGACAGATTGAGAGCTATATTGATGCCATTTATAACTTCCGTTTCCAGTCGAAGGGCCAAAGTCCCGCCAAGGGCGCTAGCTTTGCTACTCTGGCTATCTTTGAAAGAATGACTAGCTAGATCTCCATAGAAAGCCAGAGAAAGATCTCTGCCGAACATTAGATTTCTGAAACTGTGGCCATAGTTAAGTCTGATGGCTGCGGCGTTGTCTGCAAGTCCACTAGCTAATTTACTGTTACTATAGATGGGCTCCACCGCCAGAGTATTCAGCGTAGGGATATGTCTATTAATTACATTCCTCTGGCTGGAGAGCAGGTTCATTGTAATAATGTCGGTCAGCAGTGAGGGAGATATTTGGCTGAGAACTGTTTTTTGATCTTCCTGATTTTTGAAATTATCAATGCGGTCCACCAAATTATTTATATTTTTGTCATCGGGATGATCTCTAAGAATATCCGTCAGCAGATCTAGGACAGATGTTTGG
>JAITAR010000110.1 GCA_031284025.1 Rickettsiales bacterium
CCCCAGGGTGGGCGTAAACACCCTATGCAGGAGATGATTCAACACAATACGCAGAATGTGTTGTTCATCTGCGGAGGGGCCTTTGAGGGAATAGATAGGATAATTGCTAATAGAATAAACAAACCTAGCATAGGTTTTGGGGCAAATCTGAAAAAGGAGAGTTCCGACGAAAAAAATGAGCTGTTAAAGTTTGTTGAACCGGATGATCTGATAAAATACGGTTTGATACCGGAGCTGGTAGGTCGCCTTCCGGTAATCACACACATGGAAGAGCTGTCGAAGGAGTCTTTGGTTCGAGTGCTTGTGGAACCGAAAAATTCGATAGTAAGGCAGTATAATAAGTTATTTAGCCTGGACAACATAAAGCTGGAGTTCAGTGAACCTTCTCTGATTGCCATTGCCGATAGAGCCTATAAAAAAAAGACTGGAGCTCGTGGCCTGAGGAACATAGTGGAGAGTTTACTGTTGGATATAATGTTTGACGCTCCATCGGATAGCAGTGTTGAGAAAGTTATCGTTGATTCTAGTGACGATGGTAAAAAATTGGGTATAAAAGTACTAAAAAAAGACGGAGAGGATATTAGATGGGTTTGCTAGTAAAAAAAGTATATCCACTGTTGCCCATCAGAGATATGGTTGTATTTCCGGGCTCGACAACGGTGCTGGTTATTGTGCGAAAGAGTAGCATATTGGCTATGGAGAGAGCCTATCTTGGTAATGAACAGATTTTTTGTGTAGCCCAGAGAAGTAAAAGCCTAGAAAAAAACTTGAAGGCAGAAGACTTTTTTGAGGTGGGTACGATATGTGAAATATCACAGAAACTAAATACGCCTAGCGCCGAATTGAGACTACTTGTGAAGGGACTGGAAAAACATAGATTGGACAAATTGGTGGACGATGGCGACTGTGTAACCTGTACAACCAGGGCGGTAAGGGATAGCAAAATTAAAGATAATCTGGAGGAATTGGAGAGAATCAGAAAAATTATAACTAACAAGGCCGAGGAGTTTTTTAGATATCTCAGTAGAGGTACCTTTGATTTAGGTTCTCTGATAAGAACTATGGATAATGATGCGGATATACTGTATATAGTAACAAATCTACTTAACATAGATATAGAATCTAAACAGAGTATTCTTGAGGAGAGAAGTCTTCTTCGACAGTATATAAAACTTAATCAATTCCTGGAAATTGAAAAGAATCTTATGGATGTTGAGAAGAAAATTAATGATAAAATAGATAAAAAGATTCAGGAACACCAGAAGAAATTTTTTCTCAAGGAAAAACTTAAGGTAATTAAGAATGAACTGAACGAGGATGAGAATGAGATAGAGGATGATGTAAAAACAGATGTGGGGCTTCTCAGAAGCAAAATGAGAACATTGGATGTCAAGGATGATGTCAAAGAAAAATTTAATTCCGAAATTAAAAAATTAGAGATTACCCCAACTTTTTCTCCAGAATATTCATCCATAAAAAATTATCTCGATTGGCTTGTGTCTCTGCCATGGAATACTAGCAACAGACTCAAAAATGACATAAAACAGGCTGAAGAGACTCTTAATCGAGATCACTATGCCCTTGAGGATATAAAGGAGAGGATTCTTGAATTTATAGCTGTTTTCCAGAAGACTAAAAAATTAAGCGGTTCGATTCTATGTCTAGTTGGACCTCCCGGAGTTGGAAAGACTTCTCTGGCAAAATCTATAGCGGAGGCTACCAATAGAAAATATGTTAAAATATCACTGGGAGGCGTAAGGGATGAGGCTGAAATAAGAGGCCACCGTAGAACGTATGTTGGTGCTATGCCGGGAAAGATAATCCAGTCGATGAAAAAGGCAAAAACTAGCAATCCACTGATTTTGCTCGATGAGATTGATAAGATGAGTTCAGATTTTCAGGGTGACCCAGCTTCGGCTATGCTAGAAGTCCTAGATCCTGAACAGAATAGTTCGTTCAATGATCATTTTCTTGAGGTGGAATATGATCTATCTAATGTAATGTTTGTGTCTACAGCTAATAGTCTTCAGAATATGCCACCGCCTCTGCAGGATAGAATGGAAGTAATCAGACTGTCTGGCTACACCGAAGAGGAAAAGATACACATAGCTAGGAATTATCTGCTAAAGAAGCAGTTGATACATAATGGCCTGTCGAGCGATGAGTT
The DNA here is from genome assembly GCA_031284025.1 of Rickettsiales bacterium. GTDB lineage: Bacteria > Pseudomonadota > Alphaproteobacteria > Rickettsiales > UBA1997 > CALXRO01. The sequence goes on from JAITAR010000110.1 coordinate 2,168, forward strand.
TCTCGTGGACGATGATGCCATAGTGAAAATTATAAGAAATTATACCTTCGAAGCTGGCGTAAGAAATCTAGAGAGGAACATAGAAAAATTGATGAGAAAGGTTGTGCGAAAAATTGTTGAGAACAAGGATATAAAAAAGATCGAGATCACCGATAAGAATATAAAAGAATATCTTGGTGTGGAGAAAAACTTCTACAATAAGGCAAACAAGATTGACAGCATTGGAGTTTCTACTGGTCTTGCCTACACAGAATTCGGGGGAGATTTACTGTATGTGGAGGCGCTGAAGTTCGATGGCAATGGAAAATTACTAATAACTGGAAAGCTGGGAGATGTCATGAAGGAATCGGCCGAGGCTGCCTTTAGCTACGTGAGATCAAGAGCTGGTGAACTAAAAATAACTTCCAAGATGTTTAACAAATACGATTTTCATCTACATGTTCCCGAAGGAGCTACCCCTAAAGATGGTCCGTCGGCCGGTGTGGCTATGTCGGCTGCCCTAATGTCGGCTCTAGCGGGACTGAAAATTAGAAGTGACACGGCAATGACTGGAGAAATAACGCTAACGGGCAAAGTTTTACCGATAGGGGGACTGAAGGAAAAGCTTTTAGCCGCTCTCAGAGGGAATATCAAGCATGTTCTCATACCAAAGGAAAATGTTAAAGATTTAGAAAAAATTCCAGAAAAGGTCAAAGAAGAACTGAATCTAATTCCCATAGAAACAATAAAAGAGGCTTTCGACTGGCTGTTGATAGGTTACTGTGACAAATTGGAAAAAAAGAATGGCAATGGCGGAAACAAACATGGCAAAAATAAGAATAATTTTAACACCTTGACCCGAGGTATTCAAAGTAGGTATCTGTAGGACTTTCATATGTAGATGATTGGCTCGCCAGTGATCCATGAGACGAAATTGCCCTAGGTGGCTGTCTAGTATAAATCTGTGGCGCCGTTTTTCATGAATTCTGCGGCAAACTCCCTGTAACTTTTGTTTTCTATGTGTTTTCGCACTCCTCGCATTAAATCCTGATAGTACATGATGTTATGTTCTGTCATGAGCATAGGACCTAGTATTTCTCTGGCTTTGAATAGATGATGCAGGTAGGCTCTGGTGTGCCGTTGACAGGCGGTACAGCTGCAGTTTCTATCCAAAGGAGTGGGATCTCGGCTATATTTAGAATTATTTATATTTAGCACACCACCACGTACGAATGCCTGACCATTCCTCCCACCACGGGAGGGCAGTACACAGTCAAATTGATCAACACCACGCAAAACTGATCCAACTATATCTATCGGTTTGCCAACACCCATCAGATATCTAGGCTTGCTATAGGGAATCATCGAGGTAAGATAGTCTAAAACACTAAACATAAGCTGCCAGCCATTGTCTATGGATAGATCCCCACCTATTGCATAGCCATCAAAGCCAATGTCCAACAGACCCGCCAGCGATGCCTCTCTCAGCTTTCTATCTGCGCCACCTTGAATTATGCCATAGAGACCATAGCCATCTCTGTCGATAAAGGCATCACTGCTGCGTTTTGCCCATCTCAGTGAGCGTTCCATGGCTTTTTTAGTGTATTCGTAGCTAGATGGCTGTCTTACACATTCATCGAGAGCCATAGTTATGGTAGAATCAAGTATACGCTGAATTTCCATAGAAAATTCTGGCGTAAGATTATATCTCCTGCCACTGAGATGGCAGGAAAAATGTACTCCGCTTTCCTCTATTCTGTTCAAGCTACTGAGAGACATTGCTTGGAATCCTCCACAATCCGTAAGGATGGGCGCCGGCCAGTTCATGAATTTATGCAGACCACCCATCTCCTCGATTGTCAAATATCTATCCTGTATCATGAGATGATAGGTATTCGAAAGAATTATATCGCTGCCACATTTCGTTAGTTGCTCAAATTGCATGGCCTTCATCGCCGCAGCAGTTGCCACCGGCATAAATGCTGGAGTTTTTACATCTCCATGGCAGGTGTGCAACAAACCTAGTCTTGCCATGGCATTTTTTTCAAAATCCAGGAATTCGCGTCTAATTTCTAGTTCAAAATTCATTGGTTCGCAAAAGCTATGGTTTTGGGTGAGCTGTGCTCATCGACACCTCCGAGACAAATTTGCTCACTGTACTAGAAAATAGGTAATACTTTTCGAAAATTTTGAAATCAAGCTATGGATATTTCTGAATAACGGCTATGAAAATGGGTTTCTAACCGTTTATGCTTGATTTTGTTGGCTAATCTAAATTAAAACTAGAAATATGGCCTTGATTTAATATTTTTATTCATAGTCGTTTTAGCTATTGTTAGCACAAACACTTTTCTGACTCCATTATTTTTCAGAACCTTAGCACACTCATTGACTGTTGAGCCAGTGGTAAATACATCATCGGTTATCATTATATTTTTGTCTCTAATTAGATTTACGTACTCTTCATTTATATTAAATGCCGATTTTAAATTAACCCTTCTTTTCTTTGATTTGAGTGTTGTCTGTGCTACAGTGTTTTTATTTTTCACCAGCAGGTCTGGTATGGTTCTAATGGCAATAAGACGAGATAGCTCATCAGCTAGCAGCAGAGTCTGATTGTATCCTCTCCATCTAAGCCTTTTTCTATGAATGGGAACAGGAATTATAAAATCCACCCTATCTCTGATATATTCTGCCTTTTTCAGCAGCAATTTCACAAAAAATTTTGCTAAAAATGTCT
>JAITAR010000113.1 GCA_031284025.1 Rickettsiales bacterium
ATGGGTTGTAGCCAAGCGGTAAGGCAACAGGTTTTGATCCTGTCATGCGAAGGTTCGAATCCTTCCAACCCAACCACAACCACAAATTCTAATTTTACCAACAGCAGTGATGTACGGCGGCGCAGCGCTTCTCTATGACCCTAGCTACAGTTCGAACTCCACCATGACCCTTTTGTATAGCTCTATCTTAAATTTTGGTAGTAAACTAGCTAGTTCATCTCCTCTAATTTCATCTTTCCCAATTATCCTGTAAGCTAAAAATTCAATTTCTTCGGCGACATTATCGTACCTGAATTTTATCTCAGCCACCGATTTCTTTAATTTAATCAGAAAAAATTGTTTCTCCTGGCCATTAAAGTTCCCCTGAGTTACGCCTCCTTCATAGCTGTAGCGAATAAAATTCTTGGTCTTTTTAAGAATATCAAAATCTTTGGTCTCAAGTCCAATCTCTTCGTGCAACTCACGGACTAACGCCTCTTCCGAAGTCTCACCTTCATCTATTCCCCCTTCTGGACATTGCCAACTACTCGGAAAATCACTCCTTTGAAAAACTATCAAATTACCGCTGGGATCTAAAATTATAGTGCCGATGGCCCTCCTAAAATTCATTGTGATTATCCTCTTCAATTTCTAGAGCTGTCACAGCTCCATAGCCAGCTGCTATGATAGCCTGCTTATACTTTTTATTTGTAACGTCACCGACTGCATAGACGTTTTTTATATTTGTTCTACTACTGTCATGTTCCGTAATTATGTAACCATTAGCATCCATATTGAGTCCCGTATCTATAAATATGTCACTCTGAGGTTTTACACCCACTGCCACAAAAACAGCCTTAACGCCAATTTCGCGCACAATTCCTCCAATTTTGCGGCTAAACAATTTAACGGATTCCACAGCTCTTGGCTCGCTCGTTCCACAAATTTCCTGGACATCACTATCAAGAATAATCTCTATCCTATTATCTGACTCTATCCTACTTATCGTTGTTCGCTGCATTTTCGTAATTTTATCTTTCTTGTGTATCAAGTAAACTTTAGATGCCAGATGTGCCATATGAAGCGCCTCCATTCCTGCCGTCTCTCCTCCACCAATCACAGCAACGGGTTGATCTTTAAAAAAATTTCCATCACAGATCGCGCAGGTCGAAACTCCAAAGCCCGTAAATCTCCTTTCACCTTCAACACCCAATTGTTTTGGAATTGCTCCCGTTGCTATAACAATATTTTTAGCGTAACAGGTGTCCCTATCTATAGTTTTACATGTAAACGGCCTAGAGAAAAAATCTATTCCCTCAATCACACTTTGGATAATATCAACCCCCATATTCTTAGATTGTTTGAGGATTCTGTCCGCTAGCTCCGATCCCCTAATGGCCTCAGGAAATGCAGGAAAATTCTCCACCTCAGTTGTACTAACCAGCTGACCGCCAACGTTTTGTCCCGTAAACATAGCGGTCTCAAAACCATTCCTAGCGGTGTAGATAGATACTGTACCACCAGCTGGCCCTGAACCAATTATTAGAACATCGTATTTTTTCATTATACTACCATCTTACCGTTTTCAATAAAATAATTATCACCATCACTAAAGATTTTTTTTAGAAGTCTATTGTTAAGTTCATGACCACTTCTATTTGCCACTATAGCTCCCCTTATACTGTAGCCGGACGTAAACATGTCTCCCACACAGTCCAGTATCTTATGTCTGACCACCTCATCGTCGTATCTAAGTCCATCTGGGTTTACTAGCCCATTCTCATCAAGAACCATAGCATTATCTAGACTGCCACCTTTTGCCAGTCCATTTTTTTTCATGTGTTCAATGTCGCCATAGTTGCAAAAAGTCCTAGCTGTGGAGATATCTCTGATAAATTTTCGTCTGCTACCATTAAAATAGTAGTGTTGACTATCTATTCCGCCGTAGTCGAACTCAACGGACATATCTACAGAAAAATTATAGGCCGGGCTTATTTTTATGGATTTATCACCGTCTTCCACGGTCAACTCTTTTTTTATTTTTAATAATTTTCTCGTATTGCCCGGCAGCTCAACAATCCCCGCCTTCATAATTTTACCTATGAAATAGGTCGAAGAGCCATCCATAGCTGGAATCTCTCCACCACTGACATTAACTATCAAATTATCGATGCCACAGGCCCAAATCGCCGCCATTAGATGTTCGATGGTAGAAATCACTGGCAAACCACTATAGCCAATGGTGGTGCCCAACTTTGTTTCAACTACGTTACTATAGAGAGCTTTTATTTCGCCAGTCGATTTTCCCTCTGATCTGAATACTATGCCACCATCCTTTGCCGGTACTAACTCAATCCTAGCTGTGGCCCCCGAATGGAGTCCAATTCCTTCGGCTGTCACCGTACTTTTTAAAGTCTTTTGAATTACTGATTCTTTGAATTTAACCATACCATTTACACCATATAAAATTAAACACTACTAAATACATTAACGAACATAATCACTTCAGCGTCAGCATAGCTGAGAATTTTGCTTCGGCTACCGATCGTCCATCAACAACGCCTGTTCCTTCAAAAAACCACAGACCCATCTTATAGTTGAGAGTTTTTACGTGCAACTCGAGTACATCTCCTGGAACTATGGGCTTTTTAAACTTTGCATTTTCTATGGTAGTGAAAAGTACTTCACTATTTTCTTTGCTAGTGCCCTTTGATTTTGCCACCAGAATGCCAGCTGTCTGTGCCATCGCCTCCATAACTAGAACTCCAGGCATTATCGGTTTGCCATCAAAATGACCCTGAAAAAAATTCTCGTTGAATGTTAGGTTTTTAATTCCAGTACACGAAATATTTTCGACAAAATCAACAACCCTATCTACCAGTAGAAATGGATACCTGTGAGGAATCAACCTCATAATTTCCACTATATCAATAACCCCATCCTTCTGCACGACCTAATTACCCCTTTTTATTAATTTTTTTAAAGCTATCGTCAGTCTATGCCAATCTTCTACAGGCATAGCTGGAATACCCCCAACCGCCTCATCATCTCCGATATTCTTCATAATTCCACTGTAAGCCGCAATTTTCACCCTCTCTCCTATCGTAATGTGCCCCGCTATACCTGCCTTACCGCCTATCTGTGCATAATTCCCTATCACCGTGCTACCTGCTATTCCCACCTGGGCAGTAATAAAACAGCTCCTGCCTATCCTAACCCCATGGCCAATTTGAACTAAATTATCCAGTTTGCTATTATCTCCTATGGTCGTATTTTCCAGAGCTCCACGGTCTATACAGGTTCCAGAACCTATTTCCACATTGTTACCTATCACCACTAGGCCAAGTTGCGGGATCTTACGAATAGAAACAGCATCACTGGCAAAGCCAAAACCACATTGGCCTATGCTGACGCCACTATGTATGGTAACATTTTTCCCAATCTCTGCATAGGATATCGTTGAATTTGCACCAACGTAGGTTCCATCAGCTATTCGACAATCGTGATTAACAACCACATTGCTACATATCTTGCAATTGCTGCCCACGATCACTCCCTTCCCAAGAGATACGCCACTTTGAATTTCCGTACCATCTCCGATTTTTGCCGTAGGATCTACCCACGTTCCAGTGGCCACACCAGGTTTCACCAGAAATTGGGGAACGGTATACATATAGTCCAGAAGGATAGCACAGGCGTACTGCACATTATCTACCACTATCGGAATTACCTTTTCTGGAAGGTATTCACTATGATTTTCATCCACTATACAGTAGCTTGCCTCCGTTCTCTCTAGATCCTTTTTATACTTTATATTCGACAAAAATGTAATCTCTTTTTTTGTTGCACGGGCCAACGTATTAACATCGTATATCTTTGCTTCACCATCCAACGATGTGACATTCTTAACTTCAATTAAACCAGCAATTTCGGCCACGGTAACGTACTCCCTTTTTCTATAGAAAAAATTTTTGAACAAACCGAACTCGCTGAAATTATCTCTAGGATGTAGCAAAGTATTCTTACCTGTGAATCTGATCATCTGCCACTATTAAATTATCAGAATTTAAAATATCAAGGGCATGTATATACAACAGGAGGACTATATTCTTGAAGATATCATTTCAATCTTCAGTGAAAAATTAAAAATAGAACGCTAATTCACCTCAGCTAAAGACCCATTGTTCTGAAAGAATGACCCTTGTCAGGATGACCTAAATTTCCGGGCCTAGCCAAAAGCCACAGATAACAGTCAAAAATTACTAATTCCCATACGTTTGCTAAAGTTCAAATTTTTAGAAAAATTTTCAATTTCAGTTTTAGTTCTATCATTGTACTTCATGAAGGCCCTACCATTTACCCTGAGATCTATCTCCTCCAGACCATTGTCAAGGAGGCCACCTATATCTAAAAGAGTGCTAAGGGTCGCCAATGCTTTTACCATTGCATCACTTTCCTCTGGCATTTTCACCAGCACTCCATTTTTTAATTTTAGATCCCATCTTCGATCACCAATTCTCACAAAAGTTGAAATGTTTTTGGCTATATCCTGGTGTACGGACAGTACGTTGAACAAACTATTTATTTCTTCACTGCTAAAATCATCGTCAACTATAGTAAACAGATAGCTAAAATTACTTACCTCTTCCACTGGAATGTCTATCTTAGTTCCAAATTCATTCAAAAGATAATAGTTTACATAGTCACTGGTGAAAATTGCGAAAGGATTATATTCGATCACCGTCATCTTCAGTCCGCCAGTGATGGTTCTATGCATATAGAATTTTCTGATCCATGGGTCTTCTTCTAGAATAGATTCCAAATCCCTGAGATCAAAATCGCCTCTCTGGCAGTTTTGTCCGATATACTGATCTACTCTAGAATAGTCTGAAAACTTAATTCCCTCGATAGTGAACTTCTGACACAGGTTTTTTCGGTAGCCTGCCACTACCCTTTCAACAAAAACCTTTGTGGAGGCTGGCACTACACCAGCTAGTAAAAGATTCAATTTTTTTCTATCGTAACTGGCTAGATACACGAAGAATAGTAGAAGACCCAGACAAAAAATTCTCAGAAACCTTTTAAAAATTTTTCCTATTAGGTAACCTATTACCTCCTGTTCTTTAGAATACCTGGCCACCACTAATCTAGAGTAGCCAAAAGCCTGTTGAACTCGGGAATTTCCTCTTTCACCTCGTCATTTGCAACATTTATAGCATAAAAACACAGTTCTTCGAAGGAAACATTGTTATTGTCGGCCAGGTTTCTAATTTTTGCTATAGAATCCATCATCTCCGGAGAAATCTGGCCACCCTTGTTATCGGCTAGCCATTTAACCTGAAATTCTATAGGATGTTTATCGACACTAGGTTTGCCTATGTAAAAATCTACCTTCGAAGCCTGACCACCACCAAACGTACATGTTATTGCAAATTTCTTAACCATCTCTTCTACTAACTCTGATTGAACTGATTCACAAATGATTAAACATAAAATATAAAAAAACAAGCAGAAGGTATTATATAATTATGCTAAGACGTAAATCAGAAAATCATTAGTCAAAAGTCTACTGAGGCCGTAAATTCAGAAAGTTACTCCAGTACCAGCTATAGCATTTTAGTTATAAAAGATACTGTGCTCTCTTCATAGCAAAATTTTTTTCACAAAATTGACCGTTATCCTATATCCTCCATCAAACAGTTCACTGTGAATACATTTACAGATTTTATCCACACAATTATATACTATTTCATAGTTTGTAGCTAGTATGCCGTTCAGGTATTTTAAAACATCACCACCTATAGATATCTGTCTATCCGAGAAGAGCTTATTTATCAGCATCGGTTTAGCATCTCTAGTTAATTTTCCGATCTTGAGAAAAATACTAGCTTCTATGCGAGATTCTAGATCTCTAAGAATTACCCGCTTTTTTCTTCTATCGACGTCGGATATTATTAGAATTGTTGAATTATTATTCAAAATCTTATCCAGAAGATAGAAAAATTTATCATCTTCAATGTCTACTGGAAAATTATCAACTATATAGAATTCAAATCGCTCCATCATGAGACCTATACTTTGTACAAACGACTCAAAGGTTAATTCATAGAGCTCAGACAAATCGATAGTTCTCGCATTATGATTTTGTTTCCACAGATGTCCCAGATGTGTCTTACCACATTTTTTTTCGCCCACTAGGAATATAATTTGGCCGCTAGGATCACCCTCGTCACCTTTAATTCTATTTAGCAGACAGAATGCCTCCATGTTACCACTAAAAACAATGAAATTGCTGGCACTGTAGTCCTCACCGCTAATAAAATCAAAGGTCATCTGCTGCGTCACAACTCTATTATATTGCAGTTGTTGCCATTTTCCACAATATATGAAAAATTGTCAATGCTGGTACCAGTTAAAAATATCTGGGCATTAAGCTTCTGCAGTTCTATGAACAATTTTCTACGGGTGTCACTGTCAATGTGCGAACACACTTCATCCAAAAGAAGAATGACTGTGCCTCTGCCAATCTGCTCTGAAAAGATTGCGCGGGTCACTATCATAGATAGCAGAAGCATTTTCTGTTCTCCAGTGGAACACAATTCGGCTCTAATATTTTTATCTTTGTTGAACACGACTATATCACTTCTATGCACTCCAAAATTTGTCCTCTTTGTCTTCGCATCGTCATTTCTGTTTGAATGGAGAATTTTTCTATAGAAATTTTCTATTTCTATAGCCTTCGTCTCAGCGAACATATTTTCAACGGAACCATTTATAGTAATCTGTCCCATAGGAAATTCACTGGTGTGTTCGCTAAATATTCTATTTAGACGTTCGATCACTTCATTTCTAACATTGGCTATGGCCGTACCAAGTTCTGCAATTTTTTTTTCCACGATGTCGAGCCATTTACCATAGTTGCTCTGTGTAAGTAATATTTTCATTCTTTCCCGTAGAAAAAATTCATATTTCTTTACATTGCCGTAGTGATTCGTAAATAACATATCAGCCGTTTTATCTACGAATTTCCTTCTATTCTCCTGGCCATCTATAAAAAAATAGTCCATCTGAGGAACAAGATATGTGATTTTTAACGTATCGGCCAGTGTTTCTGAATTTCTTTGTAATTCGTCATTGAATTTTATTAATTTTTTTTCATATCTTTGCATAATTAGTATACGGCTGTGATCACCTAGTTTCAGAAACAGCGAAAACAGCACCCCACTGGGAAGACCGCTACTCCCTCTAGCACCCAGAGATACCATTTCATCCGCCCGTGCCCCCTTAATTCCTCTAGAATTAGAAAATAGTGAAATGGCCTCCAGTAAATTAGTCTTTCCTCTACCGTTTGGACCAGAGAGAATATTAAATCCCTCACAAAAGCTAAACCTATTTTCTCGATAATTCCTAAAATTATTTAGAATAATTTCAGAAATATAATTTTTTGGCATTTATATTCTTATTGGCATCAGGACAAAGGTATTTCCGGGTTCCTCTTCTCCCTTTATTAGAATTGCAGAAGTGTTATCTTTGAAGAAAATATTTACCATCTCGCTCTCTATCTGGCTAAAAATATCCAAAAAAAATCTTGAATTAAATCCCATTTCAATTTTGTCACTGTAGTTAAAATCAACCTTCATTTCTTCACTTGCAGATCCGTTTTCATTTGAATTAGCTTCCAACACAAGACTATTATCACTCGCCGTAAGTTTTATGCCCTTGTGGCTGTCGCTAGTTATGGTGGCAACTCTATCTATAACACTGCTGATATCTCTTTTATTAACTCTCAGCAAACTTTTATTTTCTACAGGAATTACACGCCTATAGTCTGGAAATTCCGCATCTATAAGTTTTGATATGACCATGGCATTCTCCATCTCAAATTTTATCTTTGTTCTAGAGAGAGAAACTGTGACGTCACCCTGCGTCGACAGGGAAAGTATTTTTTTTATCTCCGGTAAAGCTTTTTTTGGTACAATAGCTCCACCTATTGGTGTGCTGCCCTCAAAATAGTCCAATTTAACAGCCGATAGTCTATGTCCATCGGTGGACACCGCCGTCAGTTTGAGCTCTCCATTTTCCTCCAGTGTGTGAAAGAAAAGGCCATTGAGATAATATCTACTAATATCATCGGATATGGAGAGTCTAGTTTTTTCAATTATGTTTATCAAATCCTTTAATTTTACTTTAAACTCTGACTGCATCTGCTGATCTTCACAATTCGGATAGCCATCGGCACTCAGACATGTGAGCTTAAATTTACTTTTTCCTGATTTCACGATCATTGTTCTATCACCATTAGCATAGTCACAGCAAATTTCCGCTCCATCCTCCATTTTTCTCACTATATCATAGATAAGCTGAGCAGAAACCGTCGTTTCACCCTGCCTATCCACGAATACCTGACAACAGTTTTTTATATAGGTATCCGAATCAGTTCCAACCAGATAGAGGAAATTCCCACTAGTCTCCATCTTTATATTTTGTAGTATTGCCAGATTATTTGGATTTTTTTTGCTGGCAACACCATACACACTCGACAGTAATTTCAGAAATAAGTTTTTTTCTATGGTGAACTTCATAGGCTATAGCTCTAACCGCTAGGGTGGAACAATATTTTTTTTATTAAAAAAAGCAATACATCCGAAAAATAATAACGATCGGGACTGTTTGTCACATATATTGGTTTGAAAAAATTTGTAAATTCTAGAATTTATACATGTATAGCCCCATAGGCGAAAAAATAAAATAATTAGCATATATTACCAAAATATCTTTACAATTAAAAAAAAATTGATCCATTCTATAGTCGTATTTATTGATTCCAATGTTACATGAAAATTTCAGAAAAAAGTAAGATTTATTGCCAGTGTGTGAGTCTTTTTCTCCGCTCTGTTCTGGTGGCTTCTATTGTTTTTAGTACTGTGACTATGGCCAGAGCTGAACCTACCGAGGTGAATAGTTTTGATGAACTGGAGAGAGCTATCGGCGATAATGGCAAAAATTATATAAATGTAAAACAAAACATACCCTTCACCAATGAAATAGTAATAAATCGTAGCAACCTCACCATCTCTGGACCGGGGGAAGGGGAGGAAGTCGAATTAAATGGCGATGGAAAACATAGATTTTTTATCATAGAAGGAAATTCAGAAAATATTTCACTGAAAAATCTGCATCTGAAGAGTGTCAGTAGTGGGGATGAATCTGGCTACGACAGTGGTGGTGGGGCTATCCATCTGGGCAAAGAAGTAGTGGTCAACCTAGAAGGCCTTACTTTTAGCGGGAATCAGACTAAATCCCAAGGAGGAGCCATCTACTCCCGGGGAACCGACAGCGACAACAAAAATAGCCTAAATTTCACGGAAAAAACCATCTTCGACGGAAACAAAACTATAAACAAAACTAACCTTAGCAAAGGTGGAGCCATTTTTGCTGTCGATTCGACGCTAATCTTTGAAAGAGGGCTAGCAATCTTTGAAAACAATAGTAGCATAGACGGTGGTGGAGCCATCTACGCCGAAGATTCATCACTAATCTTTGGAAAAGCAACCTTTGAAAACAACAGTAGCACGAGGGTTGGTGGAGCTATCTATGGCGGCAATGGAACAAAACTGACCTTCGGCGGAGAGGTAATTTTCAGAAAAAATAGTTCTGCCAGCGATGGTGGAGCCATCTTTTCCTTGGGGAAGAATGACACTGACAAAAATATTTTAAAATTTGAAGGAAATGCTACCTTTGTGAGAAATAGCACCACTGAAGGCGGCAATGGTAACGGTGGAGCTATCTCCGTCGCATATTCATCATTAACCTTTGGAGGACTAGCAACCTTTGAAAATAACAGTAGCAGAGACAATGGAGGAGCCATCTATGCCTCTGACAGCTCATCTATAGAATTCAACAATGGCCTTATTCTAATTGAAAATACTACAGAGAAAGCAGACAGTGGAGCCATAGATATGTATGGCTTAGAAGATAGACTAGCCATCATTACTATAGTACAGAAAAATCTGGCCGTGCCGACGGAATTCAGAGGAAACACATCAGGAGATGATGGACATAATGCTGTC
>JAITAR010000096.1 GCA_031284025.1 Rickettsiales bacterium
ACCCCAAATTTTTCAAACTATAGCCGCTGCTAACTATTTTATAGTCAAATTTTGATTCGGTTGCATACTTTTCTATTTTCGGGTCGCCTACGAGGAGAACATCATATCCCTTTTCCTTCAGCCCCAAACCAACAGCTATGGCTGGAAGTATATGTCCCCCGGTGCCACCAGCTGTTAATATAATTTTTTTAGAATCCATCTAGTCAGTACCAATAAAAATTTTAAATCTGAAGATATTTCTAAAAAAGATTATTCCAAACAAAATATTATAATCAATGTATACGTCGTTTTCCGATAAAAATATCTTCATAGCATTTTCTATGCGTTTTAATTGTTTTTTTCTCACCAACTCGGTTGTAAATTCTCCGTTTTTTCTGGCCTTAACTTCAAAGGCTACTAAATTTCTATTTCTTTTCGCTATTATGTCTATTTCTCCCAGACTAGTTTTATATCTTCTAGCCAAAATTCTATAGCCTCTGATGTATAGCTGAAAAATCATATAATACTCAGCAAAAAGACCGTAGTTGTACCTCTTCATAGACAATTTTCATCTATGTTTTTTTCTTCGTCGAAATAATTTGGCTCTCTATAGATGGAATCCAGATAATCTAGTTTATTTAGAAGATTGCAAGTCACTGCATATTTTTTGCGGTTTTCCAAAGTATTTGATAATTTTATCATATAAAACTTACTCCTGAGGCTAGCATCGATCGTAGACCAATAGTTACCAATTTCCGGAAAATCAAGTATAAACACCTCTTTTGTTATTTTTAGATTTTCTATGGTGAAATTTACCCTGGAAAAATTTACAGACACGTGGTTAAAAAATAATTTCCAGAAGTCGGCCGTAAGATAATTTAAAGCCAAGTCATTTCCCATTATTTTTTGACACATTGACTTTCCACCTTCGAATGAAGTTTTCAGCATTTCTCCATGGCCAAAGCGCTCCTCAAAAATTTTCCAAAAAATTTTGTCCACCTCCACTAGATAGTTGTCAAACTTCAGGGTATTTTTTAGATAATGGGTTTTCCCACTGCAGGATTTTCCAAAAAATACAATAAATTCTGGAGATCTATATAAAAATCTGTACATGGAATCTTCATCCATATAGTTTTTTACACTGTCAAATTTCCCCTCTGCCAATAGTCTGTTAAGAAAACTGCTGGAAATGCCATTAAATTTACTCTCAGCGGGGAAAAACATAGTTTGAATTTTTGGATAGGCCTCTTTTTCTAAAAAATCCAGCTTCAATTCGTAGTTAACGTCATTGGCATTCCTAACACCTCTGACTATATAGCTAATGTTATTTTCTCTACAGTAGTCTATCAGAGTGATATTTTCCCTGATGTCGTAGCTAATCCGGTAGGGACTCAGATGATAGATAATTCTGCCTATATCCATGTTTTTACTGTTACTTCTGCCTACGGCTATCTTTACATTTTCTTCATCAAAGATCTTTATCGCTTCTCGGTACAGATACAAATGTCCAAAATGCATTGGACTGGCAGACGTTGTAACTATGGCTTTTTTGGCTATCACCTTATTTCTATTACGTAGGTATTCGATATGTAGTCGTAGGCAGTCATTCTTCTTCTAGTGAACAAGACCGGCAATACTATAGAAAATGGAACCAAAAAAATATTCCTCAGAGCCGTAAAAATTAGCACCCTACTAAAAATATCCATAAAAGATAGATTCTCACTGTAGCCCGCTATAACCATTAGACTAAACATTGACTGCCCCACCGTTTTTCTGGCGACTAGCAAACACAATAGATTGTATAGAACTGGAATTGCGAAGAGAAAATAACTATAGACCTTGTTTTGCCCAATCCTCTCCGCCAACTTTTGTTTTATCTTTGAATAGGCCTCACTATTTATTTTGGTCTGCCCAGTAATTTTGCCCTTTAGGTTGCTGACCTTACCAGCGGCATCCACCTCCATTGAAATTTCCTTTTCCTTCATCGTATCGGCTATTATGGCTCTAATGTCATCTCTTGCCGGGAAAAATATAACGACCACAGCCATAGCGTAGACTATGGCAGAATCAAATAAAAAAGCCAAAAGTCTTCTATGGGGGCTAGCAAATGTCACCCTATAGGACCGATTCTCTGTATCCGTCAAATCACTTCCACTACTTTCCGCCATCAAACTCACGATTTAATAGTAAATTGCCTGTAGAAAAAAATATATGAAACGTGGAAAAATTTTCAAGACTGTGTTTAATTCTAAAATCAAATAGAACAAATGCCAAACTATGACCAGTCACAATTTGATTTTAGAGTTCCATAAAATAGTTTCCTGCTAGAGGATTGAATGAATAGATCCACGCGCCACTTTCGGAAAAAAGCTATTCATGGCTATATCTTTGGGACGTTTGGCATAGAGATACATCTGCGGAACTATTCCAATGGCGATGTTACTGCCGTAAATCACGGACCAAATTTTATTGGAGCCAATATTTTGTATAATTTCTAATAAAAATCTATAGAATATATTGTAGAATATGGCTAATTTTTGGAAAAGTCTCTCAAAAACTCCTTGGCTATATTATTTATTGAATAAATGATAGATTGTGTTATAATATTGTATAATCTTGTAAATCTTTTAGTCATATGGTTGCGAAAATAAAAACTTTCACATTTCTTGGAGTAAATGTAGTTAACATTAACGTTGAAGTAAAATTATCATCCGGCATTGTTGCATTTAACATAGTGGGACTGCCGGATAAGGCGGTTAACGAATCCAGAGAGAGAATTAGAGCAAGCATAAATTCTATAGGTCTGAGTTTTCCCGCAAAGAGACTGACGGTGAATTTATCTCCCGCCTCTCTAAATAAGGAGGGAAGTTATTTAGATCTACCAATAGCTCTTGGACTTTTAGCGGAAATGGGCATAATCACCCAGAGTGATCTGGATAAATATGCAGTCATGGGAGAACTGTCTCTCGATGGCACTGTGAATGCGGTGAATGGAGTGTTACCGGCCGCCATAAGTGCAGTGGAAAACGGTCTAGGTATCATCTGTCCAAAGCAATGTGCTCGGGAGGCACTGTGGGCCGATGAAAACATCAATATAATTGTTGCTGACAATCTACTAACTCTTGTGAATATCCTTAATGGTAAATGTAAAATCGATAGGCCGATTCTCAATAGAATAATAAGAGATACAAATTATCTGGACCTAAAAGATATATGTGGACAAAGACAGGGAAAAAGGGCATTGGAAATAGCAGCGGCTGGAGGGCATAATATGCTTATGATTGGTCCTCCAGGAAGTGGCAAATCAATGTTAGCCCAGAGAATCATGGGAATTCTACCAGATCTGACAAATAGAGAAATTCTTGAAATTAACATAATAAATAGTGTGGCAGGAAAACTTATAAATGGTGAATTAATATCAGAGAGACCGTTTTTGGATCCGCACCATTCCTGTTCTATGCCAGCGATGGTTGGCGGTGGCAGTAGACCAAAACCTGGACAAATTTCCCTGGCACACAACGGTGTGCTATTTCTTGATGAACTGCCAGAATTTTCTAAACAAGTATTAGATTCTCTGAGACAACCGCTAGAAACGGGTAAAATATCTATAGCGAGGGCATTCCAGGATATCACCTATCCCGCCAGATTCCAACTGATTGCGGCCATGAATCCATGCAGGTGCGGGTATTTTCTGGACACAGCTAAACAGTGTAAAAGAGTTCCAAACTGTGCGAGAGAATATCAGGATAAAATATCGGGACCAATACTGGACCGCTTTGATCTATTTGTTGACATACCAAAGGTAAATATACTCCAGGAAAAAAATAAGAGTGTTTCAGTCAAAATTGAAAACTCTGCAGCTTACAAAGCAAGGGTAGAAAAAGCCCGAAATGCACAGGAGACAAGGTATAGTAGTAATAAGAATAAGCTCAATGCCTATGCCTCTAATGAGGAAATAGATAAGTTTATGAAACTTGATAGTGCTAGTGAAAAATTACTGGAGATTGCGAATAAAATGTATAATTTCTCTATAAGAACATACAACAAACTTATCAAAGTAGCAAGAACCATAGCAGATTTAGGTGGTATAGAAAATATAGAGGAAAATCACATCGCAGAAGCTCTCATGTTTAAACACACTGAATTTTTATCCAGATAAATCAATATAAAATTATAATTATATAATCATGAAGGCAACTACAGAATGTAACTAGGTCCATGATATCATCATTACACTAGATAGATCATAAAATTTGCTAATACCGCTGATTTCGAAATTATGGATAAATTCAGCTTGATTTTGAAATTGAAGTAGAACTAACTATTTCGCAATATGATTAGAAAGATTAGTATTACTATGAGATATTACGACAGTTATACGGATTTGATTGGTAATACTCCGATCGTCAGGCTAGCTAATATGGATTTTCCGGTAGGTTTGAACGTATTTGCTAAAATGGAGTTGATGAATCCCGGTGGCAGCATAAAAGACAGAATGGCCAAAGGACTGATTGAAGCGGCGGAGAACAGTGGGGCTCTCAGGAGGGGCGACACAATCATTGAAGCTACCGCCGGTAATACAGGCATAGGATTAGCTTTTGTCGCCCTGAGAAAAGGCTATCAGGTAATACTCGTTGTGCCAACAAAATTTTCTAGGGAAAAACATGATATCATGAGAGCATTAGGTGCAAAAGTAATAAGTACCCCAAAGGAAGAGGGATTGGAAGGTTCCTTTAGAAAGATATCAGAAATTATGAAGGAAAATAAAAATGTGGTCTATCTGGATCAGTTTAGCAACATGAATAATCCTAAAATTCACTTCGAAACAACGGCTGCGGAAATATACAGTGATCTAGACGGACAGATTGACTATTTTGTTGCTGGAGCCGGTTCCGGCGGCACAATCTGTGGGGTTCTGAAATACCTAAAAACGAAAAATAATAAAGTTATCGGTATTCTAGCCGACCCAATTGGCTCTATCATGGGTGGTGGTGTAGAGAAATGCTATAGCATTGAAGGCATAGGAAATAATTTTATGCCAAAGACTATGGATATGTCACTGATTGATAAAATCTTTAAGGTTAGTGATGAAGAAGCATTTCATGAGGTTAGAGAATTAGCTCTTAGAGAGGGAATACTGGCTGGTTCATCTTCCGGTGCGATACTGGCTGCCGCTAGAAAATTCAGCAAAGATTTTCCCCACGGCAATCTTGTTGTACTTCTGCCAGATAGGGGAGATAGATATCTAAGTAAGGATATATACGGGGTTAGTTCTGGCTAAACGGCTTTGTTTTTCGTTGGTTTTAGCTAAAAATTATTCTTAGATAGTGGCTGTGATCTTTTTCTGGCGCTGTAGCCTTTGGCTATAGTTTTTAGAGCTTTACAATTACGGAAGACATGTTATTATCCATCTAGATTTTAAATTTAAAATTTAAAGAAGGATGACTATGACTAAACTGACAAATTTTGTTTTCCATTCTAGTCTGGCGATAGCTATTATTTTTAATATCGTAGCGGTGGGCAGGGCCAAAGCTGAAGATGTGAATGATTTTGCTG
>JAITAR010000041.1 GCA_031284025.1 Rickettsiales bacterium
ATCACAGATAACTTCATTTGTCTGCAAATTTTTCAACACTGGTACCTCGCTTGCTGGATTCAATTTCAAAAAATCTTTACCTCTCAGCCAAAATTTAACATCTGTGGTCTGATAGTCTACTTTCATCTCATCCATTACAAATCTTACCTTTCTTGAAAAGGGGCAAAAAACCGAGTTGTATAGTATATACTTAGACAACTAAAATCCATTGTTCGTTCTTACTTAAAATTTTAAAGTGAAAAATGAAATAGTCTATAGGGTAGCGATGCTGAATATTGTCACCATGTTCCTCTAAAGAATTTCGCCATCAAGTACGGAATTCCGCCTGGTGCCGATGGAGGGATTTGAACCCACGACCTTGGCTTTACGAAAACCCTGCTCTACCAGCTGAGCTACAACGGCGCCTATCTCTTATAAATGAAGACGATATAAATTCAAGGATTGTTATAAAATTTCTTTCAGGATTGCTATCCTGCCATAAGTTATGTAACCACTGATTTTGCTAATTCTTGGCTGCCACACTGAGTCTAGCCAACTAATGGATATGTTCTTATTAGATGATAGCGATCTAAAATTGAAGTAAATTAATTTGTTTACAATTTATAAAGACGTATTATACTCCTTTTTGTTCAAAATATCTAATAGTGAAATGGAAACTTTAGAAAAAATTATTAGTAAATCAACAAGTTTTGTAGTTTGTTTTGGCTTGGTGATGGTGACCCTATTTACTGTAAGGGGAGTTGGCAGGGCATTTGCTTTTAAGGAGGCAAATAGTTTTAAGGAATTACATGATTTAATTAATGATATTGGAGAAGGAGGGACAATGGAAATAAAAATAGATAAAGAATTGGTTTTTGACAAAAAAGTAACCATTGAAAACGCTGACCTAACTATCCTTGGATCATCATATAACGGTAGTAAGGTAAATATAAAAGGCATAGAAAGCGGTAGTAAAAACAGTTTTTTTGAATTTACTGGAAATAAACGAAGTACTGTTAAGCTGGAGAACTTATCTTTCACAAACGGCTGTTATTATGAAAAAAAAGATAGGAGTGGAAGAGGAGGAGGAGCAGCCTATTTCGGGGAAAATGTGATTGCTACTATGAAAAATATCAGCTTCATTGGTAATAAATCTAAATACAGAGGAGGAGCTCTCTTCTTTCCTGGAAAAAGCAAAAGGGACAAAAATAGCCCAGTGATTTTCGAAGAAAAAATCACCTTTGAAAATAACAAAGTCAGTAAAAACGCATGTGGATTTGAAGATGGAGGTGGGGCCATTAATGCCGAAAATTCTAGTTTTATCTTTAGAGGTGTGACTGTTTTCAAGGGAAATGAGTCCACTAGCAATGGTGGTGCCATAAATTTTTATGAAGCAGTAGAAAAAAAGACTCCTGGAGGAGAAGATCCAGGTAGCTCCCTAACCTTTGAAAAGGAAGTTACCTTTGAAAAAAACAAGGTTACTGGAAAGGTTACTGGAAACACGACGTTTAACAAAAAGGTTGTTAAAAATGATGTTACTTCTAATGGTGGAGCTATACGTATTTCTCGCTCGTCGCTGACTTTTAAGGAAAAAGCGATATTTAGAGAAAATAGTTGCTATCACAATGGCGGAGCTATTGAAATTCGCGGTGACAAAGAGAAAAGAGCTAATGTCATCTTTCATAAGCAGGCAATTTTCGAAGAAAATAAAATAGAGAAAGAGAGTGATTTATTAACAGATAATGGTGGTGCAATCTTTGCCTACGAAAATGTATCCATTGAATTCAAAAATGGTCTTCGTATGGTTAATAATTTTACGAAGAATGAAATGAGCGGGGCCATATATATGGAGGGCTTTGGAGAGGAGAGGGGCGGCGGCCGCCCGGTTATCATCACCATAGTGCAGGATGACTTAGATAATCCAACGGAATTCAAAGGAAACAGATCAGGGGGAGAGGGAAGAAATTTTGTCTATATGGATGGGAAGTCAAGACTAAATTTCACTGTGAGAAAAGGTGATGTTAATGTTTACGATGTTATAGCTGGTACGTCATATAAAAAATCTAGTGGAGGAGGAATACTTAATACAAGCATAATTAATAAAATAATTGAAGGCGTTTGTAGCGACAGGTCTGACAACATTGTGACCATAGACGATGGTGATGGTTGGTTTAACCTAAAAAAAGGTGGTTTAATAAGAAATGTTGATCTGGTAAATGAAGGAAATTTCAGTCTAGAGGGAGCTGATACCGATAAGGTGGTTACACGCAACTTTACAAACTCTGGTAGGATTAGAGTCGAAATACTCGAAAATGGTGCATGTAATACGATTAAAGCAGATAATATGACTTTTGAGGCTGGAACTATTTTGGAGATAATTGCAACCGCAGGAACTTACAAAGAAAATAGTAACTATGACATTTTAGTCTCAACAGATGAGACTAATGTAATTAATGGAGCCAGTAATATCAATGTAAATCTTCTTCAGAATGATCTAAAAGCTATAGGAAGACTTTCCGAAGACGGGAAAGTCTATAGTGTATTTATCACAGAAAAAAGTTGTATCACGAGTGAAAGTTATCTTGAGGCGAAGGATACTAAGAAAATCAGTCTGAAAAATCGTGAATTTGAAGCACTTTTCGATGGTGATGGTGCTCTGAGTGTATTAGAAAACGTGTACATAGATCATCCACAGGATGAAAAATTAAAACATCTCACAGAAATCATCAAAGAAAGGTCGAACAGTGTAGAGGATCGGAAAGAAGCTTTTGACCAAATATCTTCTCCCAAGTTGCTAGCCAACATTATTAACAGCAGTCTTTTGGGTAGTACCGGACAAAGGTACGAAATGAAGACGGCTAATGGTTTAAGCATTGGCCATCGCTGTAGAAATGCCGTATCAGCCAATGAAATTAAGGATGGTGCTGTAGCGATTTTGCTGAACTATGGTCATAACTTTGAAAGGCTAGTGTTCAACAGAGATCTATCTTTAGGACTAGATGGCGATCTGTCTGGTCATTTTCTCAGAGATATTCACAGCAATAGAGCTAAAACCATCGGGGGGACTATAGCTCTTCAGCTGGGAATCGAAATGGTCCGCAACTTTAATCTAATTCTTAACCTGTCCTATGGAAGAAATAATTACAAGGTTGATAGGAACATAGAAAAACTGAAAGAAATTATGGAGTCTAATTTTTCTACTAACCTGTTTAAAGCAGCTGTGGCCGTGGAAAATAGATTCGTAGCTAAAGACTATATAATTTTAGCTACATCTGTGGCATTGGAAGCTTCTATGCTAACCCATGTTGAATTCAGCGAGAAAAGTGTAAAAATTCCAAATCTGTTGATAGATAGTAACAGCTATCGACTAACCGCTGGCAGTTTAAATCTCGCTGTAACTCTGGATCTGGCAAAGTTGAGACCATTTTTTTCCATTGGAGCCAAATATCTTTTTTCTGCTAGCAGTCCAGAAATTTCAGTTAGCCTTGAAGATTACCCAGGCTACACTAAATTTAAAAGTAGAGGGACAGAAGTTGGTAGGCTGTCTGGCTGTCTGGCTGCGGGCATTAGCTATAAATTTAGCAATCATATATCCCTTTCTGTGGTGGCTGACTATCACCAAGATATTAAGAACTATAAATTGTCTACATTTGGCATTGCTTTTGGAATACGCCTTTTAAAATAACCCTCATTTGTTATTCCATTTGCTGTTCACGGGCCATTGTTCATCGATCATCGTGTCCCCTTACCACCAGGGGGTAGGGGACACGGTTTCATCTGGATGCCATCTTCAAGAATTCAAGAAGTTGATGAAATGTAAAAGAAAGGAGAATTTTTTCTGTTCCCTGTTTTGATTTTGCCTG
>JAITAR010000115.1 GCA_031284025.1 Rickettsiales bacterium
CACAGCACCAACAGAAAACGATCTATAGCCACTAGCACCCCTGTAACTACCCCCTAGAGATAGAGATATGTTTTTAGCCAACTGATAGCTCAGACCCAGAGCCACAGAGCCAGATTTGAGTCCAAACCCGGACCAAAGTTTAGGTTCAGACTTTAATTGAAATTATAGAGTTATATTTAGGCAATTCTAGGTAACTTTTAATTTCAGTTTTTTGGTGCTACTAGCTTAAAATATATACTTTTAGAATACTATGAGATGAGTCTGTTATAGGGTGAACAGTATCACTAATTATACATCCCTTGCAAAATTTATTATGGCGGTATATTTTTCTCTGTCTCTTTGTTGAGAGTTCCTCCGTTAGATAATTTTGAATTATAGGGCAGTGTCAGAGGTTTTTGTAGGTTTAGATATATCGTCTAGTAAAATAGTTTGTTTGATAGCGCAGAGCGATGAACAGGGTGGGTTCTGTTTGAAGGGGGCTAGTCTCTACGAATCTAAGGGCATTAGAAATGGAAATATTATTAGTAGCAAGTTGGCAATTCAGTCTATAGTCAGAGCCGTAAGCAGAGCTGAAAAAATGTATGGAGATAACATAGAAAATGTTTCCGTAAGCATAGCAGGAGATCTTCTGAAATCGAAGATTTTAAAGACAAAATTGGACGTTAGCTCTGGCAAGGCTATCACTAGAAAGAATATAGTGGCCACTAGTGGTGAAATTGTTAATAGACTGCAAAGTGAGAAAAAGAATGCTCTACATCTAGTTCCGATAGAATTTACGGTGGATAATGTAAAAACTGAAAATCCTATCGGCATAGTGGGTAGAAATGTGGAAGCCAAGTTTAATGTGTTCTTTGCTGATAATTCGAAGATAGAGAACCTTAGCAGCTGTTTTAAAAGTATTAATTTGGTAGTCGACAACGTAATTTTCGAAGGATTTGCATCGGCTCTCGCCGTACTCACTGGAGAGGAAAAGAAAAGTGGAACATTGGTTTTGGATATTGGTGCGGGAACTACATCATTTGCCATTATAAAAAATGATAGATTTGTATTTGGCGCTTCTTTGCCCATGGGTGGTGATAATATTACAGGAGATCTAGCTAACATACTGGATATACCATTTCCTATAGCAGAGAAAATTAAAATTATGAATACAAATTTGTTTTTTGATAGAATGGAAGAAAACGAACTAATAAAACTGGACATTGAAGATGAGGAGACTTTTAGAGTGGCTAGCAACAGGAAAAAGATTATCAATGATGTTTTTAGGTCGAGAATCAGCGAAATTGTTAATTTAGTTTTAATTATAATAGATAAAAAAGAATTGGCGGGAGAATTCGGCAGTATAGTCATAACTGGAGGAGTTGCCAGTGCTTTAGGATTAGATGGTTTCATTGCAAAAATTGCAAATATAAAAACTAGAATTGGCACTCCAGAAGGTTTTTCCGTTTCCCATGGCGTATATGAAGCTGAAATTAAAAAACCAATGTATGCTACAGCCATTGGCATTTTAAATTTTATTAGCTATTTTAGTGGTGAAGAAAAGGTCGAAGACTATAGAAAAGGTATGGGTGGAGTGATTGATAGGGTGATTAACTTTTTAACGGGATTGTTTACATCCTAACTGTGTTAAATAAATAATTTTGGACGGTGAGCGAAGAAAATATAAGTTTGGAAAGTGCTTTAGATTCCCTTAACTACAGATATGAAGTGTTTAGGCCGAGGATTCTGGTGTTTGGTGTAGGTGGTGGGGGTGTGAATGTTGTTAACAGCATGATAAGTAGCGGCGATCTGAGAGACGTCGATTTCGTCGTTGCTAATACGGACTACCAGAGTCTTGAGTGTTCAAGGGTCGATAAAAAAATTCTTCTGGGTAAAAGAACAACGAATGGTATGGGAGCGGGAGCTGACCCGCTAGTGGGAAAAAATGCAGCGGAGGAGAGTCTGGCGGAGATAGAGAAGGTATTGGAAAACATGAGTATGGTGTTCATTACGGCTGGGATGGGTGGCGGCACCGGCACCGGGGCTTCACCGGTTATAGCTAAAAAAGCTAAGGAAATGAATCTGCTGGTTGCTGCCATTGTAACAAAACCATTTCTAAGTGAGGGAACCATAAAAATGCAGCTGGCGGAAAATGGCATAGAGGAACTAAAAAAATACGTTGACACATTGATAGTGGTGCCAAACCAAAATCTGTTTAGATTGGCTAATCAGGAGACAAAACTGCAGGATTCTTTGAAAATGGTAGATAATGTTCTTAGATCCGGCGTGAGAGGCATAACTGACCTGATTACAAAGCCCGGCTTTATAAATCTTGATTTTGCCGATGTTAAGACTGTTATGAAGAAAATGGGTAAGTCTATGATGGGCACTGGAGAGGCTAAGGGACCTGATAAGGCTATAAGGGCCGTTGATGAGGCTATTTCCAATCCACTGTTGGATAGTGTATCCATAAAAGGTGCCAAGGGTATAATAATAAATATTACTGGTTCTCCAGATATAACTCTATTCGAACATGAAGAGGCAACTAAAAAGATAAAGGAAGAGGTCGACAACGAGTTTGCCGACATAATTATTGGCAACGTGTTTGATGAAAGTATGGAAGACACCATGAGAATTTCCATATTTGCCACAGGTATAGATGACGACGGGGGAGACAGCACCGTTGGTCGAACGGCAAATGATGGTGACTATGGAGAGAAAAATTATGTGTTGAATACTGAAAAATCTCACGATCCAGTTAAGATGGTGTATGTGGCAAGCAAAATAAATAGCAGGGGTGGCAGAGAAGATGAGAAAAACTATAGAGTTGAGGAAGATGAATATTTTGACATGGGGGAGGCAGCTAGCTATGATGAGAAGGCAAAGGGAAAATTTCTAAAACATGATAAGTATGCTACAGAACAATTTTCCGGCAGTGGTTACCAGGTAGCGGCAAAATTTCGAGGAGAATCAATGGAGAGCAGCAGTAGAAACAAAAAAGGATTTTTCAGCTCTCTTTTTACTAGGCGGAATAACGGCGGTGAACAAAAAAATAAAACTGAAATATTCGTAGACGACGATCTGGACATAGATATAAATATGTATAATACCCCAGCCTATCTTAGGAATAAAAAAGACGCCGGAAAAGATAGTTAATTTTGTGAAAATAGCTGAAATTATAGTGCCTCTTCGTCTCTATGGTACCTTCGACTATCTGGTAGCGGAGGAGGAGCCAGTGCTAGTAGGGAGTATAGTACGGGTGCCGTTTCGTAGCGGAGGGACAGTGGGTTTAGTTACGGCCACCAGAGAACTAACGAATGAGAACACAGCTAAATTGAAAAATATCAGAGAGATACTTACTGTACCGCCACTGAGACCTGAGCTGGTGAAATTTATCTGTTGGGTTGCTGACTATAATGTGGCCCCTCCAGGGCTTCTGTTGAAACTCGTATTTTCTGAAAAATATGCTGTAGGCCCGGGTAAAGTGTTGAGCAAATATTCCTACCGAAACAATGACTACAGCGGTAAATTAACGCGACAGCGACAAAGTGTCATTAATTTTCTCAGAGACAATTTCCCCAGAGAGTTTAGTTCCGGTGAGTTGAAGTGTTTCTGTAGCGCCACGGTGCTAAAAAAACTTGTGGAAGATGCAATAATTGCGGAAAATAGAGTTAGAGAATCGATAAGGGATGCCTTCGCCGATAAAATATCAAAATATACTATAGACTTAGAAAAAATTACTCTCAATGAACTATCATTGGAGCAGAAAATAGCCAACGATGATATATTAAATCTTCTGAAATCCAATGGAAAACCAGTGCTGCTGGAAGGAATAACCAGCTCTGGTAAAACAGAGGTTTATTTTCATCTGATCGAAAAAATCCTCAGAGAAAATGACAGAGGACAAATTCTCTTTCTTCTTCCAGAAATTGCTCTGACAAGCCAATTTGTCAACAGATTCAAAAGACAGTTCAACTGCGAAGACGTAGCCCTCTGGCATTCTGGCATTAGCGAATCTAATAGAAAGATTATCTGGAACGCTGTAAATGATGGTAAAATTAGATTTGTCATGGGGGCCAGGTCTTCATTATTTTTGCCATTCTACAGACTAGCTCTGGTAATTGTGGATGAAGAACACGATGGTTCCTATAAGCAGTCCGACAAAGTCTGCTATAATGCTAGAGATATGGCCGTTGTCAGAGCGTATTTAAATGGATGTCCGATAATTCTGGGTAGTGCGACACCATCCCTCGAAAGTCTATTTAATGTGGAAAATAAAAAATATAGTCACGTCACACTGTATAGTAGATTTGGAAATTCTACAATCCCAGCGATAGAAATTATAGATCTAACCACAGATAAACTAAAGCCCGATAATTTTATTTCTTCCCGTCTAGCTAGAGAGATGGAATTCGAACTGGCTAGAGGCAAACAGGTTTTGCTATTTATGAATAGAAGAGGCTATGCTCCAGTGGCACTGTGCAACAGCTGTGGCTACAGATTCATCTGTTCCAGATGCGCTATAGCTCTAGCAGTCCACGGAAAAGAAGGTTTTCTAATTTGCCATCACTGCGGCCAGAGAATTAAAATACGGGAAGAATGTCCTGGTTGTGGTCTAAAAAATTCTCTGATATTTTTTGGTCCCGGTGTAGAAAAGGTCGAAAAAGAACTAGGAAAATTATTCCCTGAGAAAAATATTGCCATTGTGACTAGCGACACAGTGCAGACTGTGGAGAATGTGCAGTCGCTACTAGAGAAAATACTAGAAAACAAAGTAGATATCATAGTGGGAACTCAGATGATCACCAAGGGCTATGATTTTCCAAATATAACACTTGTTGGAGTACTTGACGCAGATGCTAGTCTTTTTGGTGCAAATTTTAGATCGGCAGAAAGAACACATCAGCTGCTAACCCAGGTAGTGGGAAGAGCAGGAAGAAAAACAACCAGCAGTAGGGCCATGATACAAACACACAGTCCAACCAATGTTATTATAGAGGCGTTGAAAAACAACGACCGCAATCTGCTGGCTAGCTTTGAGCGGGAAAACAGAAAAATTGCTGGACTTCCACCCTATGGCCGAGTAACTCTGCTAGTCCTCGGTGGCCGCGATGAGCAGATGGTGCACAAAAAAATGGAAGAGATCGTCGCCATTCTTCCGCCCAACGATGAGTTTATAGAGGTTTTCGGGCCAACCCAATTCTATCCTTTCAAATTGAATGGTAGCTTTAGATTTAAACTAATAATAAAAACGAAAAACAATTTTAGTATAAAAAAATTAATTTTTCACATTTTTAACAATGTAAAGTTTGGTAGCAAACTAAAGCTTAAAGTTGAAGTTGACCCGTACTATCTATAGTTTTATTTAAGCTTGCTGATCCCAATTTCAGGGATAGCTATAATAAGTGTCGTCGATAAATTATGTCATAATCCTATCCTCCTTTAGAATATTTGATTGGAATCGCAGGATTTGGTACCCGTAAATTTCACTTTCAGAGCTTCGACCTTTAGCCAAGAAAGAGATCTGTCTTTCGAGAAAACTCGTATATCTAGACACAAATTTTCACCTGATGCAGAAGTTTACACAGCAGCGCTATAGCTCTCCATCCTCATTGGAAGTTGTGGGGGAAATCACTACTTCAATAGTCAAGCCAACATCTTTGGATTTTAATGTAGCACTTTCATCCTGAGCTGTACCATCTTTCTCTGACTTTAAGGCTTCATCATTTTTAGCTATCGTATCATTAATAATTTCCTGCCCCTTTTTTACCATTACCGCACCAAGCGGATTAAATACAATTTCATCTAAGCTGCCGTAGTTATCTCCAAATTTATCTACGGTTTCTCCGG
>JAITAR010000016.1 GCA_031284025.1 Rickettsiales bacterium
GACAGCATTATGTCCACCATCTTCTGATGTGTTTCCTCTGAATTCCGTTGGCACCAGTGGATTTTTCTGTATTATAGTAATGATGGCTAGTTCACCGTTGGAGTTTCCCTGCATATGCAAAGCTCCACTGTTTGTGTTTCCCGTAGTATTTTCAATGAGACGCAGACCGTTGTTGAATTTTATAGAGACACTTTCACAAATAAATAGAGCTCCACCCCAATCACTACTATTTTTTTCGAAAATTGCCAGCTTTTCAAAAGTTAGCGATGATTGTATAATGGTAATAGCTCCACCACTGGCTTGGTTGTTGCCCGCTGCTGTTCCACCGCTAAAAAGTGAGCTATTTTCTTTGAAAACCACCTCTCCGCCGAAAGTTAGATCGGAATTTATGGCATTGATTGCACCGCCGAATATACTAGAATCACCTGTTCTTTCGACTTTATTGCCGTCGAAGGTGCTATTTCCTTTGAATAGCAGAGTATTTCTACTTTTACCAAAGTCCGACGTGTCTCCAGCGGAATTTATGGCCCCACCCTGAGATAGAGATACATTTTTAGAAAAGGTCACATCTTTCTGAAAAGTAAATTTCGAATTGTCAAAAATACCTATTGCTCCTCCAAACCCATTTCCAGTGTTCTCGTTGGCACTGAAGATGGTTTCTTCACTGAAGGTTATAGCAGTATTATTTTCGGCGTAGATAGCTCCACCATATGCAAAAGATTTGTTTCCTGTAAATTCTGCCCTCCCTCCGCTAAAGGTTAGCTCAGACAACAGGGCATAGATTGCTCCACCGCGGTTTTTAGTGCTTTTGTTGCCATTGAATATGGTATCCCCTATAAAGGCCAGGATATTCTGATTACCTTTCTCTCCCTGGGAACAGAGAGCTCCTCCTCCAGCGTATAGAATGATGCTATCATCTTCTTGTATTTGCTCATTATTTTCAGCAATATTATTGCTAAATGAAACATTTTTCAGAGTAATTTTTGTTTTTCCATCCAGATAGATGGCTGCACCACCAGGTTCGTTAGGATCAGGAGTATTACCTCTAGTGAAATGCAGATTTTCCAGTCGAATATCTTGGAAATTTTCTCTTATTCTCAGCAATCTACTGTTATTACTTCCATCTAAATTGACTTTATTTCCCCCCGATCCAGAGATGGTCAGATTACCACGCTCAATAGATATCATATTGCCAAAAAGTATGTTTTGTTTTACATTTATATAATTTTTGCTATTATTGCCAATGGCCCCTTGCAATCCAGCAAAATCATTCACATCTTCAGCTTTGGCCCTGTCCACCGCTACGATATTAAAAATAATAGCTATCGCCAGACTAGAGCGAAAAATGAAATTTGTCAGTTTAGTCACAGTCATACTTCTCCTAAAAAATTAAAAACTATGGACAGAGGATAATATGCTTTTTTGTAATTGCAAGTGGCTAGGAAGGAAAGTTAAGGCTAATTTTTAGTCATCGCATGAGTCTAGCTAGTTAGTGGCTGT
This sequence comes from Rickettsiales bacterium, assembly GCA_031284025.1. Taxonomy (GTDB): domain Bacteria; phylum Pseudomonadota; class Alphaproteobacteria; order Rickettsiales; family UBA1997; genus CALXRO01. The sequence continues at coordinate 1,501 of JAITAR010000016.1, forward strand.
ATCAGATGGTAGTAGTCTTTTTCTGGAAGAATTAATGTTGTTGACTTTAATTGGCAATGCTGAAATCCTTCGCAAAAATTTGTTTTGTATGCTATGTTAAACTTTGAAGGACAGAGAGTTCTGATAACCGGAGCAACTGGGGGAATAGGTACCGCCACGTCGCTTATGTTTGCTCGCCAAAAGGCTACGGTGTGTATTTGTGGAAGGAGCAAAGAAAAATTAGACAGGTTGGCAAATGAAATTATAGATTGTGGAGGGACGGCTAAGATTTTTCTGTGTGATTTGGGTAAGATGCAGGAAATCGAGGGTTTGTTCGATACAATAGATGCAGAAATGGGTGGACTGGAAATCTTGGTGTGTAATGCCGGGGTAACAAGAGATGCCCTTTCGGTTCGTATGTCGCTAGAGGACTTCGAATATGTCTTGGATGTAAATCTAAAATCTACATTTGTCCTGAATAGAGAGGCCATTAGAAGGATGATGAAATTGAAATATGGGCGGATAGTCAACATAGGTTCCGTTGTCGGTGCGATGGGCAATGCTGGCCAGGCTAACTACACTGCCTCGAAAGCTGGCATAGTGGGACTATCTAAATCACTGGCAATAGAATTTGCAGGGCGTGGCATAACGGTAAACTGTGTTGCTCCCGGTTTCATTGAAACTCCGATGACAGATATTCTCAATGATGCCCAGAGGAGCAAAATTTTGGCAAATATACCTATGGCTAGAATGGGCAGAGCTGAGGATGTGGCCTATTCTATAGTTTTTCTGGCAAGTCGAGAGGCACAATATATCACTGGGCAGACTATTCATATTAACGGCGGTTTACTTATGCCATAGTCCTACATTGCAGCAGGTTCACTGAACTTGGATAATATCAGATCAGGGACAACTGTCCACCTTTGACGGCATTTTCCTCTACGGAAATTGATAGTGATTGCCGTAGCCGCTCGACAACTATTCGGTGATGGCATGTTTCTCCAGGTTTCTCATAGCACAAAAGTGCTAGCTGTTGTCCACCACTTCTATCCAAAATATCTATCAGATCCCTATAAATTTTAGTGGGGGATAGTTTATCTAGAATTTCACTCTGAAATTACAAATTATACAGAAATCACTTGTCTATTGGTGACTAACACATCCAGAATTTTCACTGTGACGCGCCACGATGAACAGTAGCATTGAATTATACGGAAAATACAAAAAAGCTCGCACAATTGCGAGCCCTCTCAAAAAAATAAAGGAAAAAAATAAAAAACAAACACTATCTTTGTCTTTCAAGGGAGATTCTAGTTACGGTAGATGTAAATGTCAATAGAAGTTGTCAAAAGCTATACATATACTATGATAATATTGATTTAATGCATAAACATAGTTTTTTTCTAAAAAAACACGCAATTATATTCCGATTTTAATTCCACATTGGACATTAAAATATTAATTTTTTTAATCAAATTTAATTACCATCCTTTTGGATTCAGATTTAGCAGCCACTATTACCTATCTTTCCTTGATGTTCATCTAATTTTTTCTTTCAATTTTAAAATTCTTTCGTATGATTTTTTTAATCGTTCTTGGGAAATTTCGCCATGCCGGACCATGGTAATGATTTCTCTGTGAAGAAGAGATACCGGATTTTTCATACGTTTCAAGTTATTTCCTATTAATAGGATGTCATTGCCGGCGTTGATACTGAGACGCAAAGTTTCGCGCAGACCGTAGCGTCCATAAATTGCATCCATTTGTAAATCATCGGAAATCACAACCCCATCGAATCCGATATCTCTGCGTAAAATTCCATCAATCCATTTTGGAGATAGAGACGCGGGCATGGTAGGATCAATTTGTCCACAGATTAAATGTGCTACCATTACCATGCCAGACATAGTGGATGTTACAAGTTCGCGGTAGGGTTGCAATTCTATTGTGCTCCATAAGTTTGTGATGTCAGCTATGCCATAATGGGTATTGTGTTCAGCGCTACCATGCCCCGGAAAGTGCTTGAAAGTATAAATCATCCCCGCGCGAGCTAAGCCATTGGACGCTACGCGACCGTAGTCAATGACTTCAGATGGATCTGCGGAAAAAGCTCGACCGAGCGCGCCGATCGCAGGACTTTTCGGATTTACGTCAATATCAACCACTGGCGCAAAATCAACATTAAAGCCAAGTCTATGAAGAGCAACACCAGTTTCAAAGTATAATTCTTCTATTTTAGATAGTGGCATATTTGACATTTCTTTTGCAGCGGGTAAAACGACGGGAAAACCATGCTCTGGGCCCAGACGAATCACTGTTCCGCCTTCCTGATCAACAGCTACGAATAACGGTGGATTACCACCATCATGGGCCGCGTTTTGCAAAAATTCATTAAGTTGAGCAACTTGTTCCACATCTATAATATTATGAGATTTCGTCTGTCTGCGCCATTCTTGATTGCCGCTGGATTTTGCTTTTCTAACGTCAATGTTGAAAAGAATCACTCCACCAACGCGTCCGGCTCGAATGTCCTGCGCCAGTGCCTGAACTTCCGCATCCCTCGGCGAAGTTCCATGGAATCCCAAAATTATCATCTGTCCAATCATTTTATTCAATAGTCGGTTTTTATGCACATAATACCAAAAATATTGCCCGCCGACAACAATTAAAACAAACGTTGAAAATAAAAATAATTTATGATTTTTCATCCACATTTTCCATACTATGCACATTAAATGCTAATAAACAAGATCTACCATAGGAGCAGCAGATAGTATTCTCTGGTAGTCACAGAGTCAAGTTTTGAGATTTCTATTTATATTCTACAATTTAAGATGTGTATGAAACCAGGAATTTCCTAAATAGTATTCTAAAATGCGCAATGGATGTAATCATTGGTCTTGTTTTTTCTTTTGGCAGAAATATAACTATTCGAAGCTTCATTATTTAATATAAAATATAGCGGATAAATGTCAGGGCATTCTAAATGGGCTACCACGAAACATCAAAAGGGTCTCACCGATGCAAAGAGATCTAAGATTTTTACGAAGATACAGAGAGAAATATTTGTTTCGGTTAGAACTGGGGATGCCAATCCGGATTTTAATCCTAGACTGAGGAACGCTGTAATTCTGGCAAAATCTGAAAATATGCCAAAGGATAAGATAGAGGCGGCAATTAAAAGAGCTTCAAACCATACAGGTGGAGAGAACTATGAGGAGGTTCGCTACGAAGGCTATGCTCCTAGCTCTGTGGCTTTGATCGTTGAGGTGCTGACCGACAATAGAAACAGAACGGTTTCCAATATTAGATCTTATTTTACTAAATATGGTGGTTCGCTCGGAGAAACTGGCTGTGTATCCCACATGTTCGATAGAGTAGGCCTGATAGGCTACCGAGGTGATAGAATATCCGAAGAAAAAATACTTGAGTTGGCAATTGAGGCCGGTGCCCGCGATGTGGAGAGTTCCGAGGATTGGCACAGTATAATCACAGATGCTAATGATTTCATAGCCGTTAGGGACGCCGTCATCCCAAAACTTGGAGAACCGGATAGAGCCAGCATCAGCTGGAATCCAAAAAATATTGTGTATATTAGCAGTGGCGAAGATTCTGCCAAACTGTTAAAATTGGTTGAAAAATTGGAGGAAGATGACGACGTCCAAGATGTCATTGGTAATTTTGAAATTGGAGGAGTAATATGATGTTTAATAGTAAGTTTTTTCTACTGTCATTGCCAGCGGTTGGTGGTATATTGGCGATAAGTATTTTTTTAAAACGAAAAAATTATAGTAATAGTACCGCTGTGAATGAGAATGATGTATTCACGGTAAAAAATATTGTATATGATGAAAAATTTCTGAAAAAGCCCTGCAGACCAGTTGAAAATGTAAATGACACCATTCGGGCGAACCTCCAGAAAATGCGAAGAACTATGTATCTTAACAAAGGAATAGGTATCGCAGCAAATCAGGTGGGACTTTCTCATAGAATGATTGTCATAGATCTTCAAGAAAATGGGGTGAAGAAACCAATGTACCTAATAAATCCAAAAGTTGTCTGGAATTCTAGCGAGACAAAAACCTATGAAGAAGGTTGCCTGTCAGTGCCAGTTGCTGTAAAATCAAAAATTACGAGATCGGCCAGAATCAGAGTAGAATATTTGGATATCAACGGAGTAAAGCGCGATACAGGAAAAGTTGGCGGATTGCTGGCGGTTTGTCTTCAGCACGAAATAGATCATCTCAATGGGAAGTTATACATTGATTATTTGCCTAAAAATGAAAAGAGTGACATAGTAGAAAAAGCCTCTTCTATTTTGAAAAAACTGAAAGCGTCGACAAACACTAGAGAAAAACCCTAGTCTTGTTCCATGTGCACTAGGCCAAAGTTATATGATGGCGAACACTGGTAGCTGGAATGCTGCGAATGGTTGTGGGACTTGGTAATCCGGGGGAAAGGTATAGATCTACCAGGCATAATTTTGGGTTTATGTGTATTGACGGTATAGTAGAAAAATATGGTTTGGACACAAGAAAATCTAAATTTAGCGCGGAGATTTTCTGTGGATCCATTGAAAACTATGATGTAATGGCTGTTAAACCTAAGACTTTCATGAACAATTCTGGAGTAGCCGTTAGACAGCTGAAATTATTCTACAAAATTCCAGAAGAGAATATTTTTGTTTTCCATGATGATTTGGATTTGGAACTTTGCAGAGTGAAGCTAAAGGTGGGTGGTAGTGATGGGGGTCATAATGGAATAAAAAGTATAGATGCGATGATTGGTAGGAATTATAGCCGTATAAGGTTGGGTATTGGAAGACCGAAAGAAAAAAGCGAAATTATAAATTTCGTTACCGAAGATTTTACTTTGGAAGAAATTGTGAAAGTTAAGAATACGGTCGTTAGAATTGGCAGTGCTGTGGGAGAACTTTTTACTAGGAGAGAAAATTTTATAAATAGACTACTTAACAACTGACAAATTATTCTCTCTCACTTCTGTGAGAGTTCGCATAAGATAAAATACGGTTTTAAAAACTACACTTTATCGTAGCACCAACAGAAAACGACCTGTAGCCGCTAGCACCTCGATAGCTGCCACCCAAAGAAACTGACATATTTTTATTCAACTGATAGCTCAGACCCAGAGCCACAGAGCCAAACAGTTTGCCCACCTCCCTACCTCTACTTTTCAATTTGCCCGAGCTGGAGTATTCTCTAAAGCTGGCAGAAATCTCTGGACTGGAATAGGACAGTAGATAGCTGGTGCCAAGGGAAATGAATGGTCTGAAATTGGCTATATCCATAGCCATAGTCAAATTTAAACTGCCGGCCACCAGGTGATGGCTGCCACCGTCTATCGTTAAATTTAAAACTCCTGCGCCTTCTTCGCTAAATTTGCCGTAGCTCAACAGAGAGGTTTCTAGCGATGCTGAAGGAGTGAAAATCAGATAGCCTCTAACTCTAAATTCTTTCTCCAGCGCCATAGCTGCATTGAATATGTTGGTGGAAAAATTTGATTTTGCTATCTCATTTAGTTTCTC
>JAITAR010000040.1 GCA_031284025.1 Rickettsiales bacterium
ATACTCCTTGATTTCTCGCTCTACAGAGACATTATCCGTCTAGCGGATAGTGAAAAATATTGTGGGTAGAATTTATGGGCGGGAAGTAGAGATAACTTTTATTAACTGTAGTGAAGAAAGAACAATGATGAAGACAGAGGAGGGCTCTGGTCTCACCATACTCTATGGGCCTAGCCACACCGAGCTGATCACAAGAAGGCGGTTGGATAACGGCAAAACCGAGATATACGTGATGGATTCCCATAAAAATAATAGGGATAGTTTAGTTGAAGATACCTATGGAGATCCTGAGAAGTTCACTGTGAAGTATCCCGATACGGAGTTATCTATGAAAAATAGGAATCTCTATAACTCTCGCCTGAAGGAATTGAAAGATATGTTGGATAATATAATACAACCACTGTTTGGTAGACTGCAGAGCGTACCTCAGGGAGAGGAGAAAGAAAAACTAAATGATGAATTTTCTAAGGCACACTCATACTATGTTCGGGAGAGAGACCAGTTGTCTGGAATGTTAATTAATGCAGGTGGCCTTGGAGTTCAAAAGGACGCCACACACTGCATATCGTATGCAATACGCTTTGCCGAAAAAATATATAAAACTGTAAAGACAGATATGAAGGAAAACGGAACGTACAATGTAATTGAAAGCTTTGGTAGAGTCATGGACAAACTGGAAAATCATAGAGAGGGAACTACTACAGACTGTGATAAAACCAAAGAAAAAGAGCGTAATATGTTCCTGATGCCAGATTTCCTGCTGGAGTACAGCGGTAGCGAAGAAACGCTAAATGTAGCCATTAGAGCCAGAAATGTAAAAGATGAGGAAGAAAAGAAGGAACTTGAGAAAAGATTAAAGAGGAAACTTATCCCCTATAAAAGAAAAAGAGCGGAAGAATTTGAAAAGAGACTTGCTCCGCCGGAGAAAAAGCTGAATGAAATGCTGGATACGGCAGAGGAACTGGGAAAAAATGGGGATGGAGAGAAAAATAGAGAAAGGATAGAGGAATGTGAGGCCAAAATCAGAGAAGAACTGGAGAATAATGGGGAAAATCTACGCAGAATGAACAATAGACTCTGCGAGGAATTTGCTCCAGCTAGAAACTGGAGGAACAAACATTTCAAAAGGGTGGCCAACCGGGTCAGAGAGGGAAAATACCCCGTATGATCCCATCCTAATAAACCCATCGTCCAAGACTCTCTGTCTAAAAGTGTGAGGAGGAGCAAACCGGAAAATTCGAACAATCCCACCATTTCCGCGCCAAATGTTCCGACCGTGATCATAGGAGGGGAACAAAGAAGTAAAACCTAGTGAAGTAAATTCTTCGGGCCATTGGAACAATCGTTCCATTTTATTCTAAAAACATGACAGCCCACGGTAAAAGCAAATAGCCCACTGGCCGCATAGAACAGAGGTTATTTCTCGATAGCACTGGAATTACATCTTCTGTTACAACTGTGCTGTAACATGATGTATACCCGTCCTCGGATGTATAAATATTCTATGTCATCTGTAATATTCTTAGACGCATTTTCGCCAGACATCACAATATTTCTCATATATATTCGGGCCTATGATATATCATTATTCTACATTTGTGGAAGCTAATATTCAGATAAATCTAATACAATATTGACTCTTATTTGAATAACGTGTATCATTCAGTATACTAGCCATAGACTCACAGGAGTTTCTATGTCAGAGGAGAAAACTAAAGACAAATTGGACGACGAGCTGGATAGAGAGGGCAGCAGGCTATCAAGAAAAATCTTTAGAATAGACAAGGAAAAGGGCGAGCTGGAGGAGAAGGAGGAGGTTACCGGCGATGACATTAAACTATTGCGACAAGCCGGTCTTCTGGAAGAGTCTTCTGAACTGGACTATAACTATTTTCCACCACAATTTGTGGAACAGCTGATTAAAGATATCAGAGAAAAATATCCAGAACTAGTGAAAGACTTACCAATAACTTTTGCTAACTGTAGTAAATATGGAGCAACGATGGAGACAGAGGATGGTTCGGGTCTAACCATACTCTATGGACTTAGACACACCAGACTAATCACAAGGAGGCAATTGGATAACAGCAAGACCGAAATATATGTGATGGACTCCCACGCAAATAGCAAAGATAGTTTTGTTGAAAATGCCTATGGAGATCCTGAGAAGTTCGTTGTGAAGTATCCCGATACAGAGTTGTCCATAAAAGACTCTACCAATAGCCTTGGAATTCAAAAGGACGCCATACACTGCATATCGTATGCAATATGCTTTGCCAAAAAAATATATAAAACTGTAAAGACAGATATGAAGGAAAACAGAACGGACAATGTAATTGAAAGCTTTGGTAGAGTCATGGACAAACTGGAAAATCATAGAGAGAGAACTACTACAGACTGTGATAAAACCGAAGGAAAAGAGCGTAATATGTTCCTAATGCCAGATTTCCTGCTGGAGTATAGCGGCAGCGAAGAAACGCTGGATGTGGCTATCGGAGCTAGAAATATAGAGAGTGATAAAAAAAAGACAGAACTTGGAGAAAAATTGAAGAGGAAACTTCTCCCCTATAAAAGAAAAAGAGCGGAAGAATTGGAAAAGAGACTTGCTCCGCTGGAGAAAAAGCTGAATGAAATACTGGATACGGCGGAGGAACTGGGAAGAGAGAGGGGCAGAGAGGAAAACAGAGAAAAGATAGAGGAACATGAAGTCAAAATCAGAGAAGAACTGAGGAATAGTGAGATAGATCTGAATGATATAAACTATGAACTTCGTAAGGAATTTGCTCCAGCTAGAAACTGGAGGAACAAACATTTCAAAATGGTGGCCAACCGGGTCAGAGAGGGAAAATACCCCGTATGATCCCATCCTAATAAACCCATCGTCCAAGACTCTCTGTCCAATCAATAATTGTCATGCCTCTGCGCGACTGTTCTGAGGCCACCGCCGACGCGCTTCTGTTTTTTGCTACAGACTGGTCTGCTGAATTTTCTGGGAAAAATGCTATAGAGCACCGTCCCCGAATTGATTTTCTGTGGTGAGAGATTGATTCAGGAGTGGACTCACGATACATGTCGATTTGTCTGTGATATTCACCTCTATCACAGTGCTTATAGTGTGTAATAATCTCATTAGACATAGCTTCAGTATATCAGACTAAATCGCAGAATATGTTGGAGCTATTATTTTAGGCAGTTTTCACATTTTCTTGTGAATTAAAAAATTTCCGTTATCATTAGAAAAATTCTAAATAAAAACTCTTGGTGGGCTGTTCCATGGCTACACCAGAGGGGTATGAGCCAAATGGGGTTTATATTGAGAAGGCAAAAGAGTTTGCACAACTTTCCGGGCCAGCTATTGAGATTACTAGTGATATAAATGAAGCAGTTAGAGGTGCTAACGTGTTGTATACCGGTACAGGGACAGTAGTAAAAAGAAGGTAAAGGAAATAGTATTTAAAGATTTTCAGCCTAGTCCAGAATTAGTGGAATCGGCAAGCAAAAATCACATCGTGCTACATTGCCTTCTAGCCCATAGGGGAGGAGAGATAATGGAAGAGTTCCTTGAAAAAAACGAGAAGTTTATTTCTGGACAATCTGAAAATAGGATGTATGCACATATGACTATAATGAATTCAATAATACCCTAATTCAGTGACTATATATTTTTCGACTTTTATATCTGGCTTTGATACTCTAATACCGGATCTAATGAAAAGAGATGTAGAGAATGCTAAAAACATTGAGATTTTTGATGGTGCCACTGTCTATGAGAGCAATGCCGGTCCGGGGGATATAGGTAAAATAAAATATTTTAATAATTCCTTTATCGTTTTGAGAAAATATAGGTATGGCGTAAGTCCTAGCATAGAGGTTTTAAATAGAATTATTAGTGATCTGCTGAATGGCCAGAAAGGCCTTGATATTCCACAAACTATAGTGAAATCATTTAAGATATTTTCTTCTCTAGAGAATACTCTGGTCAAAACCGATGGAAAACTTATGTATCATCTTGTAGAACTTCTTAGAAATAAAACGGGAAAAAGCTACGGCTCCAACTCTGCGGATAGCGAATTCTGGATCCTCTATAGAAGCGAAATGGTGGGATTTTTTATGTTGCGGATAACAAAAAACAAGGAAAAGCCAAATAGGGGAGAACTGAGACCGGAGCTGGCAAATTTACTATGTGAGCTGTCAGAACCAGGGGAAGATGATGTTTTTATTGATCCATTTTGCGGCTCAGGGGTAATACCTCTGGAACGCTCAAAAATATTTAATTTCAGAGGAATTTTTGCCAGCGATAGAGATGAAAATTTAATTGGTGTCCTCAGGAATAAGGTTAAAAAAATAAGGACTTCAAAAATGCAAAAATCGTTTTTTGTTAAAAAATTAGATTTCTTCAATAATTCATTCGACGATGATTTTTTCGATACAATGGTAGCGGATCCACCATGGGGAATATATGAAAACATAGAGGAGGATTTTTATCCCAGATTTTTAAGGGAAGCCTCGAGAATACTAAAGCCTAATGGTAAACTTGTCCTGCTGACAGCAAGGAAAGAATATTTCGATGAAGATTATAAAATTGAACATTTCTTTCTGAAAAGACGTTTCGACATTTTAGTTTCCGGAAAGAAGGCTGGAGTTTATTTATTAATAAGGAAATAGTTATATAGGAGCTTTTATTTCTATAATAGTGCCCATCTATAGCACTAGTATTAATTATCCAAATAGATGTTTAAATTCAGCGCTGAAGCAGGATTATAGAAATTGGGAATAATGGTTCGATTGACATCAACGTAGGTATTACTTTAGATAAATACAGGGTTTCGGATGAGAGATTAAATTGGTGCTGAATTTGAGCTGGACGAATCCTATTTTGGAGCTAGAGGAATAGGAGGCAAAAGAGGAGGGGCTGCTAGGAAAACTGTAGTGTTTGGAGCACCCAAAAGAAATGATAGAGTCTATCAAGAATAGTTCTCTGCCACTGGTAAAATTGAAAATAACAGCGAGACAGGCTTATTCCTTGGTCCTAATGACCTCTCTGGAAAAAATGGTGATCCCGATACGATTCGAACGTACGACCTACAGCTTAGAAGGCTGTCGCTCTATCCAACTGAGCTACGGGACCGCAATTTGTGACACCTAGCAGACATTCTATTCACATCCACACATTTTTCAACACTTTTCTGCTCGATTTTTGAATGTCTAATTTCTTGTAAACTCATCGGAGGCGCAATCTAGCCTCGCCAAAAATATGTAAAGACAATTTTCAAATGCATGGGAAAAAATATTTCAATGTGGAAAAGTTACATCAAGATGATGTTTAAAGCAGAACCTAAAATAATCAAACAGATCATAGGGATTTTTGATACATCAGAAAAAGTCGCATTTCGCCGAAATATATAATAGCTGCAAATTATGTATAGAGTATAGATTTAGGAAGTTCTTACAATCGCCAGATATAGAGTTGCCATATAGAGACTCTACAAACTTCTCATGGAGTTATCAGGTGCTGTCTTGCCAATTGTTTTTTTAGCAACACGTCATATAATCCCTGTCCAGACTCATGGATAGGTGACAGAGTGGTCGAATGTTCCGGTCTTGAAAACCGGCGAAGGTGCAAGCCTTCCGGGGGTTCGAATCCCTCCCTATCCGCCAAATTACTCTCTGGAGTTTAGCAGGTCCTGGCCCGCTAGGTTTATGGTGGGTCTGGGCGGACTTGAACCGCCGACCTCTGCTTTATCAGAGCAACGCTCTAACCACCTGAGCTACAAACCCGACCCCGGCATGCTAGATGATACTTCTGAAAAAGCAAACAAAATACCTAGAGCCAAGGGGACTGACTTCCATTTTATGCTTTCAACAGCCATCGTTTTCTGCAGTGTCTGGTAGAGATATCTGTATTCTCTGCTGTCGTATACGATGTGGTATTTTGGTGATTTACATGCCAGCATCGGAGAATATGTTGTCCGAAAGTGGAAGGTGCTAGCTGGTTCCCCGCTGGTATTTACTATCTCTATTGACTGTTTCTGTACAATAGGTTACAATGTGCGAACCAATCGCCTCAGATTTGTCCCTAGCGGGACAGTGGTCGGGTTGCGGTGGGTTTCTGATTATTAATAATAAATAAGGAGATTTATGGATTATGGCGTTCCTGATTTAGTTGCGGAGAAGCTAAACAAATCTGGTCTTTTTCGCGATGAGACATTTAGCGGAAAAGATCTTGAAAAAATCGACCATAAGGGCTCTAGCA